>CAJWHF010000027.1 GCA_913041275.1 uncultured Opitutia bacterium | reverse complement strand
CGGCGCTCGGTGACATGGTTGGCGAAGTTTTTCTGTCCGACGAGCTGGGCGAATTTGTGGCGGAGGTCGAGGATTTGGCGGACGAGCTGGCGGTTGTCGTGATCCCCACTGCGCCCGATCGCGGCATAGGCGGACCATACCTCTTTGCGTAGCACATCGCTGTCGGCATAGGTCATGACAGGTATGTAGCTGGGTGCTTGCAGGGTGAAGCGCCAGCCTTCTGTGCCCTTTTGTTCCGCGCTTTGGCGAGCTGCATCAAGGGCTGACTTCGGTAAGCCGCTGAGTTGCTCTTCGTTAATAATTATTTTCTCCCAGGCATTAGTGGCATCTAGGCAGTTTTCAGAATATTTTTGTGTTAGTTCTGCCAAGTCACTTTGTATTTCACTCGCGCGTTTCTTATTCTCAGGGGAAAGATCGGCACCAGCTTCGCGAAAGTCAGCAAATGTCTCTTTTATGTATCGCTTTTTGGTCGGAGACAGTGCCTCGGATTCGCTGCCTTGGTCATATTTTTTGAGGGTTTCCCAAAGACTTTCGTTCAGCGGGATACTGGCAAAAAATTCGCTTACCTTGGGCAACATCGCATTGTGGGCGGCGCGAAGTTCGGGAGAATTGGCCACTGAATCAAGGTGGCTAACTAGTCCCCAAGCCCGATTGAGTGTATCTAAGCTTTCGTCGAGGGCTAAGATAGTATTCTCATAGCACAGAGGACCCGCTTGGTTGGCTACCAGGTAAACGGCTTTCTGTGCATCGGCTAAGGCCTTGTTAATATCAGGCTCGATATGATCTGGCGTGAGGGTAGACCATCTGATGTGGAAATTATTCTGAAGGAAGGGATGTATCATTGAAGAAGCTCAGAGAGTTGGGACTATGGATAGATGCGAAATCTAGAAGTAGTTTTAAATTTTTAATTTGTTTAGGTCGTCACGCAGTGCAACCATACTTATGCGCTTTCATACGCATGCCGTTTACTTACTGTATTGATGAAGCTCGGTCTTGTCTTCACTTTGTGTTTTTGAAACTATCTTAATATATGGCTCGTTTTCGATCGTTCTTATTTCCTGGTGCTTTAATTGAAGCTCACTTACTCACTCTAGATATCCGGGAGAGCCATCATATGGTACGAGTTCTGCGAGCCAAAGCTGGCGAGAGCGTCGAGGTGCTAGATGGTAAGGGTAGTCGCTATTTTGGGCACATTATAGACGCGAAAGCTAAAGCGGTAAAGGTTGAGATCGAATCAGTTGAGCGCACATCTAAACGGACGCCGAAGGTGACCTTACTGCAGTCAATTCCCAAGGGTAAAACGATGGACCTGATACTGCGTATGGCTACGGAGATAGGTGCAGCGCAGGTTCAACCAATATTCACAGATCAAGGCGATGTTCAGATTCAGGGTAAACGGCTACTTTCAAAAGTAGATAAATGGAAAGTTACAATGATCGAAGCATGTAAGCAATGTGGGCTAGGCTATCTTCCGGAGCTATTGGAGCCCGTATCTATTCAAGAGTGGTTGAGTGCCCATCCTCCGGCCGAGGGGACTCTGCGACTGGTTGCCAGCTTGGAGACGAGTAGCGGCTCTTTGCTAGATACTTTAGCGCTCGCCCAATCAGTGACAGAGGTAATCGTTGCGGTTGGGCCAGAAGGAGACTTCACTGCTTCGGAATATACGGCGCTACAGGCATCAGAATTTCAACCAGTCCGGCTCGGCGAGAATGTGCTCCGTTCGGAGACAGCAGCGGCTTATCTGCTAAGTGTGGTAGATCAGTACTTGTAGAGATTACGCATCGGAGAGTGAACGGACACTTTAAGTAAGTTCAAAACCTAAAATAGTGATGTCATCCTGTTGATCGGAGACTTCAGTATAGGCGGCGACTTTGTCATAAAGTGCCTCAATCGTCAATTGAACTGGCTTGGACTGGAGCTCTTTCAGAGAAGCTATGACACGCTCCATCCCAAATTCATCGCCTGCGGGATTCGATGCTTCGATTATGCCATCAGTGAATGCATAAAAGCGATCGCCGATATGTAGTTCTATTGCTTTTGCAAGTGACGCGCTAGTGCCAGGCAGTCCCATAACAGTGCCGTTGGGTAGATTAACTAACTCAATCGTGTCTTCTACATTGTGATGGACGAGGACTTGTCTATGCCCGGCATGTGAGAGGATTAGCTCGCGACTGCCATCCTTCCGGCGAGGACCAAAATGTCCTGCTAGTCCGGTAACGAATCCGTGGTTAATTCGTCCCGTTAATCCCTCGTTCAAGGAATTTAAGAAATCGCATGGGTTATCATTGTAGACTTCGGCGCTGTGCGCGGTGAGGTATTTTATTAATACTGTGTAAATAGCAGCTGTGACGCCATGTCCACAGACATCGCCCATGAAAAAAAGTAAGTGATTACTTGGATTCCGTGGAAAGTTAATCATATCCCCTCCGACTTGCGTCATGGGTTTCCAGAGGTATGCGATCTCTAGGCTTTTTATCTCAGGCACACGCCCCGGTATCATAACACTTTGCACCTCACTTGCGCTCTCATAGTCTGAGCGCATGGTCTCGTTTTGGACACGCAAACGGAGTTCTTTGACGGCTAACTTTTCACGAGCTATTTTCTCGGCTGTTATGTCTCTGGATATCCCGATTAAGCCAGCTAATTTGCCTGAGCTTAGATAGAGTGGCGATTTACTAGAACTTACCCAGGTTATAGTGCCATCTGGCCAAGTTTCCTTTTCGACCTCGTTTACCATAGCTTTGCCTGTTTCTATAATGCCTTGCTCGTCATCATAGGCTTGTTGCGCATGTTCTTGCGAAAAGAGATCAAAATCCGTCATGCCTTCTAATTCATGACGATCTTTAAAACCATGCATCTGCGCCAGTGCCTGGCTGGCTGCTATAAAGCGGCTCTTTTTATCTTTTATATAAATACGGTCAGCGGTTTGCTCCATAAGGCTCTCGAAGAGTCGCTTTGCTGAAGCGTGTAAGAGGGCTGAATTATCGTCCTTGTCTTCTTTTTTGCCCGACTTTCGCATTATTGATATTCAATCATTAAGAGTACGCTTTGGCAATCAAAGATGCTCCGCATTTACAGGGGGCAGGGTTGCTCGAGGAATACCCACGGAAGCTGGAATTTCTGAGCGACCTCTTCAGCTAGGGCCTTCACCCCAAAGATTTCGGTAGCATAGTGCCCGCAGGGGTAGAGGTTTAGCCCTAGTTCCTGCGCCATGTTAAAGTGGTGCTGGCGCAGCTCGCCGGTAATAAGGGTGTCGATGTCGTTTTCGAGCAAGTGAGGTACTGCGCTCTGCCCGCTCCCAGTAAGAATACCGATTCGTTTTGGTTGCACGCTGCCGTATTCAATACTTTGATATGATTTAGGAAAGAGCTCCTTAAGCTTCTTGGAGAGTTCTTCGCGCCCTCCATCCGGGCCAAGAGTAATGGTGGCCATATCGGTCCCCTCGTAATTCAGGAAAGTATCTATTTTATCTAGGCCTAGTGCTTTTGCTAGTAGTGCGTTGTTCCCAATTTCAGGATGACAATCAAGGGGAAGGTGAGCGCCGTAGACCGCGAGGTTCCCATCGAGAGCAGACTTCACTTTAATATGATTGCTGCCGACTACGGGGATTGGATGCGTCCAAAACATGCCGTGATGGCAAATGATGAAGTCGACGCCCGCAGCTATCGCATCCTCAAAAGGACGCTGCCCAGCATCCACAGAAGCACCAATCTTACTAACACAGCCATTGTTTTCAAGTTGGAGACCATTGTGAGCACCTTCGAAATCATTGATCTCGCCTCGGCACACACGCTGATCGCAGAAAGTTACAATTTCTTCAAGTGAGGCCATATGTTTATATATTGTATACTACTGGGCTTAGAGTGAAGTGTATTTTGTGGATCTTTTTTGATTGATTCTAGCCGCCGAGTTCGGACTTCTATTATTTGAAGATGTCAGATTATAATACAAGATTTGGAGCGGTAGGGCGCCTCTACGGCGAGGTTGGCCTTGATCGCATACGTAGGGCGCATGTTTGTATTGTTGGTCTCGGGGGCGTCGGGTCATGGGTGGTCGAAGCACTCGCGCGATCTGGGATTGGGGCGCTTACTCTTGTTGATATGGATGAGGTCTGTCTGAGTAACGTTAACCGTCAAATTCACGCACTAGACGCAACGATCGGCCAGAGTAAGGCGTTGGTACTCGCCGAGCGTATTGGGCAGATCGCCACAGAGTGCATAGTTAGTGTCGAGAATAGTTACTTCACCGAAGCTACTGCCGAGCGTTTACTTGCCCCAGACTTTGACTACATTATCGATACGATTGATGGAACAAAGCATAAATGTAGACTTATCGCGGAGGCCCGCCAGCGCCGACTTAATTTTATTACCTGTGGCGGTGCAGGAGGTCGTATCGACCCAAGTCGTATACAAATCAGTGACTTGGCCCGCACGATTAACGATCCACTTCTGCTGCAGGTTCGTAAGCGACTAAGGAGTGAGTATGGCTTCCCTAAGTTCAAGCGCCAAAAGTTTAAAATAGACTGCGTATACTCAGATGAATTACCTGTTTTCCCGCGGGCCGACGGCAGTGTTAATCGCGAGCGTGAAAGCGGGGAGGACTATCGCCTAAATTGCGACGCTGGGTTCGGATCTGCGGCTTACTTAACTGGAGCTATGGGCTTCACTCTGGCTGCGGAAGTAGTTAAGCGCATTGCTATGGACAGCTATTAACTAGCTATCTGGTTTTTCTTTATACTTTCTTTGATCCGCGCAAGTAAGTGCTCCGGCATAGCAGCTCTGCGAATTTTGAATCGTCCTGTATGAGCGACAATGTGATAGCCGAGATGATCGAGTGTAAGTTTTTCCAATTCTTCCCATCGAATCTCCTTTGGTTTTTTCGGAAATGCTCGAATTATAATTCCTGAATCATTCCAACTAATACGCATTCGCCCGATTGGTGAGAGTGTAAGTGCGATGGATAAAACGCTAAAAACACTGACAAGGACAGCCATCTTTTCGTCGCCTCTTTGCCAGTAACCCCATGCTACCATGCCGCCTATTAAGGTGTAGATGAGCGCTTTAATTTTTCTCATGTCCTTGGCCTCGAACTCATAGCCCTTTGAAGTTAGACTAAGCATGGTGGGAGCTACAGAATTCGAATCTGCGACCTCATCCATGTCAAGGATGCGCTCTAACCAACTGAGCTAAGCCCCCGTCACCATGCAAAGAGGCGGAAATAAACTTCGTCCCCTGCTTCAAAGCAAGAAAAATTTGCGCCAACCTGCTCCGTAATAGGGGTACCTAGTAACTATAATTGTGCGCCATAAAGGTACTACATGCCATAACAGAGCTTATAGCCTGCCTTTTAGTTTTCGAAGTCTATCGCTCATTTAAGAAGGGTAAGTTGTGATTATATCTAGTCTATAGGCTGTATCTAAAAGGGCTGAAGATTCCCGCCTTTCTTCTCGACGCGCACCAACCTAGCTTTATGAAAGTATATATGCCAGCAACAGTTTTTACGATCGCAAATCAGAAGGGTGGCGTAGGAAAGACGACCTCAGCGATTAATCTCAGTTATGCCCTCGCTGAGAAAGGGGTGCGCACGGTGCTAGTGGATCTCGATCCGCAGGCTAATGCGACTAGCGGCTTGGGCCTTGAAAAACTTGAGGGTGGAAGCCTTTATGGACCCCTCTGTGGTGAGGGTGGAGCGCTAGAAAAGGTCCAACCGGTGGGTGCAAGTGAAAGCTTATTTATAATACCTTCAGAAGTGGATATGGCGGCGATCGAGATCGAGCTTTTTCAAAGAGATAACTATCTAGTTCAACTGCGTGAAGTGCTTGCGCCACTACGAGAATCAGGTGACTACGATGTCATTGTCCTGGATTGCCCTCCCGCTCTCGGTATGCTCTCGATGAACAGTTTAGCCGCCGCAGACTATCTGCTCATTGCTTTACAATGTGAGTATCTGGCGATGGAAGGTCTCGGCCAAATACTCAAAGTCGTCGGCAAGCTCCGAGAGGCTGGCGCCGATCACCAGATAGAGCTTGGGGGTATTCTTATGACTATGTTCGATAAGCGCACCAATCTTTGCCAGCAGGTCGTAGGCGAAGTACGCAATCATTTCGATGAGCTGGTTTTTAACAGTATGATACCTCGTTCGGTCCGCCTTAGTGAAGCCCCGAGTTTCGGACAATCTATTTTTGAGTATGCGCCCGATAGCAGCGGTGCTAATGCGTACAACTGCTTTGCTAAAGAAGTTATTGAGCGTTTTAATTTGGGGGCATAGCGCCAGCCATGTCCGAGCCCATTCCGCACCTTGAGGTATTCTGCAATTACCTCGTGCACGAACGCCGAGTCTCTGAGTATACGGTGCGCAACTACCAATCAGCGGTTAAGTCTTTCGTACGACACCTACTAGAGGCGGGCGAGTGGAGGGGCGATTTTGCTTCTGTTAGTACACTTGAGGTACGCACTTTCGTAATTGAGCAGGGGCGAAATAAAGCGCGGCGCACAGTGCACAATCAGGTTTCCGGATTGCGAGCGTTCTACCTTTACTTACGTAAGAAAGGTCACACTACAGCCAACCCTTTTGCAGGGCTTAGCCTACCTAAGCTAGACCGCCCGCTACCGAAATTTTTAACCAAATCTCAGATGCACTCCCTGCTCAACGCACCCATTCTACTATGGAAGGATGGTAAGGTTGGAGAGTTTGAGGCATTCCGGGATAGCCTTATTTTGGAGCTACTCTACGGTGGTGGCCTTCGAGTAAGTGAGCTCTGCGCTCTAAAGCACAAACACATTGAACTAGTTGAAGGGGTTGCTCGTGTCTTAGGCAAAGGTCGAAAAGAGAGGCTTTGCCCTCTTGGCCCAGTAGCAATGCAATGCTTTAAAACTTTCGTTGAACGTTTTGATCTAGAGTCGGCACACGAAGCTCCAGTTATTTGCGACTGTCATGGTCGCCGTATGAATCCTCGGGCAGTTCAGAAATTGCTCAAGACGCACCTTTACGCTGCGGGGCTCCCTCTCGATATGACCCCGCATAAACTACGCCACTCTTTCGCTACCCATATGCTCGACGAGGGCGCTGACCTGCGGGCAGTACAGGAATTACTCGGTCACACTAATCTCTCGACGACACAGATCTACACACATGTTTCCGTCGCCAGGCTGAAGGAAGCTCACAGACAAGCGCATCCTCGCGCGTAGTTACTATCTTGCTCTTTCTTCGCTCAGCAGTAACTACACCCGTACTTGCTATGCGTTTGATTTCCCGAACTCACTGCGCCAAAATCTCCAATCTAGTAAAGCAATACCTATAAAAATAAGTTGGCTCAAACAGAAGGCCATAAGCCAAAGAAAACCACTGTCGGTAAATCCGTAGGAGTGAAGCCCGACACTAAGTAGGTTTGTCCCAAACCAAGACCATGCTGTGATAATATTACCGCAGATGGCCAGTGACATGAGTCCGCGTTCTTTACAGAGCCCTCCCCAACGTGCGTGCAAGTAAATTGCCCCCATCACTACGATCATGAGTGCGCCATTTTCCTTCGGGTCCCAACCCCAAAAGCGACCCCAGCTTTGGTCGGCCCATATTCCTCCAAGAATAGTGCCGACCAGACTAAATAACACACCGAAAGCGGTAATTCCATAGACCATCGCACTAAGGGAGCGGGCAGTTTTTTTATTGAGGCGGCGACCAAAAACGCCGACCAGGACGAAGAAAATAGCCAGCGCTCCTGCGAGGAACATAGCTGAGTAACCAAAAGTGATGATGATCACGTGCGTAGCTAACCAAAAGTTGGAGTCTAGCACCGCACGCATCATTTCGAGCGTATCGCCACTCATGGCTAGGTGATGGGCTACAATAAGACTGCAAAAACCGACGATCGAAGCCATTGCTGCACCTATACCGTTTTTAAAGAATTTCTCTATAAAGGTGCCAAGTAAGACTGCACCCCAGCCGACGAAGACAGCTGATGAGTAGAGATTGGTGACTGGTGGGCGGTCTTGTATATACATTCTTGAGAGTAGCCCGTAGGTATGAATAGCAAATGCCAAAAGAAGGACCCAAAATGCCGCGCGGCTGAGTTCTTTTGGCCAGCGCAGCCAAGAGATACAGACGATTAAAAATGTTAGTACATAGAGCTGCATCGAAACGTAGAAAGGCTGTAGGGCGTTGAAGTCTCGTTCGTAATGCACGCGGCGGATATCACTTGGGAAGTCGGCAACAAAGCGCTGGTGTAATTCTTGAGTAGTTTGATTGAAGCTACTGGCATCTTCGGAGCGATAAGCCATAGTCAGCGATGCGTAGCTCGTCACGTAGGGGCTCAGGGGGTCGCCTTTCATGACATCGAGTAGCTCAAGACCGATATTTTTCCAATCCTCCATCGGATCGACCGGTGCGGGCGGGGGAACTACGCGCAAGAGCGCACTTTGGGAGAGTTTTAGATAATCGTCTGCAAAGGTAATAAAGCGCTTAAGCAGGGCTTTGTCGTAGTCTTGCCCAGACTGTTGCTTGCGTAGCTCAGCCATACCTGACTGAACCGTAGCTAGGTAACTCTGATATTCGTCCGCAAGGCGGTTAAGGCGGTCGGGTCCACCGCCAGGATGGAGCGAATGCATGGTCCGGTGGTAGCGCATTAGACCTTTGTTTATTTCCGCTATTTGTCTCTCGTAGGGGCTGCGCTTCTGTGGATCAGTATTAATCTCGGAGTTTAAGCGGTGTAGTTCTTTTGAATAAGGGAGCAGGTCGTTATAGGAATAATACCGTTGTCCTTTTTGGGCTAAGCCGGACAGGCCTAGGTCGTCTGGAAATTCTATCTTAAATACTGGGTATGCGTCTGCTACTTCGGGGCGCATAGTCAGATCTAAAAACCACTCTATAGGGCGCAGAGTTACACCTTCCCGGGTAACTACTTTTTGCCTACCGGAGAGAATTAACAGGGTATTTCGCGCCACTGAGTCGAGCGGCTTTATTCGCCCTCCTACTTGTACGGGTAGTTCAGAAAAAGAGTCTAGGTCGAAAACAGAGTTTGTCCTGGACGAGCGCAGTGCACCCCAAAAAATGACGGCTACAAGAAGGATGATGCTACTGTAAACAAGTTTTTTCACGGATTAGTAGGCTACTATTTAACTGCGCTTGTTTAGGAATTTCATAAAGTGCATGCCGAATTGCAGGCACATACCAACGCCCATTAGAAGGACGCTAATATAGGGCAAGAGCCAGCCAGGGTTTCTAACAACTTGGAAAATAGATGTGCGATCTTGATTGGCAAATGAAGCTTGGAAAAAAGTCAGCCCCTCGTAACGAAGAGGGTGGTTCATGTAAATGAGCGCCTTCTGATTTTTAGTGCTATCTTGATGGTAGACCATGACTTCACTAGAGAAATTAAAAGGGATTTCCGTGCCGGGATATTTGTCGTGCGTAAAATCGATGAGCTCTATTTCGAATGGATAGTAGTGACGAGTGAAGCGAAGGGCAATTTCCCAGGCTTGATCACCTGATTCGATCATTTGAGGAGGGAAGCGTTCGTCGATTACATTAGAGACTAGCCATATACCGAGCGAGCCTTCCGGTCCGTAGACTTCTACGAAAGAGGTCGCTGTATTAATATCACCTTCCGCGTAAGTTTCAGCTTGAGGCGTGGCAATGATACCCATGCGCACTGCGGCGCCGCGGGTTGCCATTGTTTGTATTGGCGTATCACCGGTGGCTCGACCGACCTCCGCATTTGGGTAGTAGGCTAATGTCCTGATACGTAGTGGCGTATTTGGAACATTTACCTCCTTGCCTGGTTTCAACCATGAGGCTGGAACTGCATGAACACTGTCGTGTTCAGCGTGACTGCGGTCGATAAAAACGAGCTCATTGCTTCGGAATGCCCGCGAGTAATTATTTCTACCGCCTTCGTCGACGGGCATCTGGCTCTCGACCGAGAGGAAATCGGTAAGAAATTCGCTCACAAGAAGTAAAATAAGGCCGAAGTGAACAAGAAAAATGCCGCCCTTCTTCCAGTTGAGCTTAAAACGTGTGCTATGGGCAGCTAAGAGATTAATTAAGAGTAAGCCGCCTAATAAATATCCTCCAGGCATGGGAATATATAGCCAAAATAGTAGATCATGCAACGGCGCTTGATCTGGGTAGTCCCATAGAACAAAGAGACTTTCAAAGTAGAGTTTCTGCGTGTGCCAAATGCCGTAATGCACTTGATCGAGTGTGCCGAAGAAAATTAGCACCATGGACAAGCCTAACAAAACGACAGTCAGTTTGAGAGAACTAAAAAACTGCAGAAGCACTTTCATTAATCAATGGTTTGTATCTTCTAAACGGACAGAATCAATGAAGCCTTTCATCGCCGCCTCGTTGGCTAGAACAGTACCACTGTCTCCTAAAAATTTAAAAAACCAAGTATAACCATGAAAGGGAAGCAGACCGCCGAGAATACTCTTAGGGTTTCCTTCGAGGCGCACATACAAGCCCTCGTGTCCAGAGATCGAGTAAGAATTGGTGAAGTCGGGAAGCATTTCTTCATCAACTTTCTCGAGACCGATTTGCCCGCGCCAGCGATTTATATTCGCTAGCTCTCCTCCTACATCACCAGGGAAAGCGAGTACTGTTAACTCGGCTCTTCCATTTCCATCTTCGGCGATTAAATTTACTTTACGAATACCACTTGGGGGCTGCTCTTCCCAGCCTTCTGGTACCTCATAGTTAATAACACCCGCCTCTTTCGCTGCTTTTGCCATACCAGGTAGTACCTGCATAGGTCTGCCCGTAGAATCAGCCAAAGGTGCTGACTGGACTGTACTAGTATCCTCCGCTAAATTAACACTGCGACTTTCTTTAGGTATTAGGTAGCTAGTTGGCTGCGCTTTATCACAAGCTAGAAGAGAAAGCATGCAGGTAACTAAGCCTATTTGGATAGCTAGACGTAGATCGATTAACTGGCAAAAATTATGATTTTTTTTTGGCATGTATGGAGAAAGAATAAGTCCTTATTTAAGCTGTAGGTCAACTAGATGGGATAGATTATACCCCTACCCGATGGAGCGGTTTAGTTGTTAAAGCGGAAGAGGGCGACGTCGCCATCAACAAATTCATAGTCCTTGCCTTCGAGGCGGTACTTCCCAGCTTCGCGAGCCTTTGCCACGCTCTTTGCGGTAATCAGGTCTTCATAAGAGACGACTTCGGCTTTTATGAATCCATGCTCGAAATCGGTATGAATCACGCCCGCACATTCTGGAGCTTTCATGCCTTTTTTGAATGTCCAAGCGCGCACTTCCTGCTCGCCAGCGGTGAAGTAAGAGGCCAACCCGAGTAGATCATAGCTCGCACGTATAAGAAGAGAAACGCCCGAGTCGCTAATGCCAAGCGATTGTAGGTATTCTGAAGCCTCGGAGGCATCGAAATCGATAAGTTCTGCTTCGACTGCGGCTGAAATAATGCAGGTGCCTGCGCCATGGTGCTCGGCGGCATATTGCTCTACCTGGGCAACAAAGTTATTGCTAGTAGTATCTGCTAAGTCGCTCTCGGCAACGTTACATGCGTATAGAACGCGCTTAGCAGAGAGAAGGCATAATCGTCCGAGTACGACTAATTCATCGTCGTTCATATCGAGGGTAATAGCTGGCTTATTCGCATCGAGGTGCGGTTGCAGCCGCTCGATAAGGGCTAGGTTTTCGGCTGCTTCCTTGTCGCCACTTCGTGCTTTTTTCGCTAGCTTCTCACTTTGGCTTTCAAGCGAGCTAATATCTGAAAGAATGAGTTCAGTATTTATTACCTCAATGTCTCGGATCGAATCGATCGAGCCCATGTTATGAATGATATCGTCGTCTATAAAGCAGCGCACTACATGTACGATCGCATCGACCTCACGTATGTTAGCTAAAAACTTGTTACCCAGTCCTTCGCCCTTGCTGGCACCTTCTACCAGACCAGCTATGTCGACAAACTCGACCGCTGCGGGGATCACTTTATTAGTTTTTGCTATTTCGCGAAGTGGCTCTAACCGGCAGTCAGGCACTTGGACTACTCCCACATTCGGATCGATCGTGCAGAACGGATAGTTTGCCGATTCGGCCTTACGGGTGCGCGTAAGGGCATTAAAGAGTGTACTTTTGCCCACATTGGGGAGACCTACGATACCGACTTGAAGCATAGCTGATAAGGATTGTGCCGTGCTCTTGTCAGTGCAATTAAAAATAATGTGCTTTAGAGATCTCGCATAGAATGCATAATTGCGTTCACGCTGAGAATTCCTTTGTAAGCTATGTCTTTTGCCTTGCTCGACTGGAACTGGATTTGACCTCTTGGAACAATCCTTTAAGCTGCGCACATGAATTTATGCTATTTTGACCACAATGCTACTACGCCGCTCGCTAGTGAGGCGAGTGTCGCTTGGTTGGAGGCGAGCGAACAGCAATGGCTGAATCCATCGAGCCCTTACAGAAATGCTGCGGCAGTACGGGTGCGCTATGAGGCAGCCCGTGAATCACTATCTGCGCAACTTGGGATCGCTCCCGAACGTCTGGTATTTACTTCTGGTGCAACTGAAGCGAATAACGACGTATTCCGCAATTGGGCTAGGCAGCTATCAGCGGATGCCTTGGTAGGGGTCAATCCAACAGAGCACCCGAGTGTGATCGAAGCCGCTGAGGCTTTTCTAGGTAGTCGCGTGGAGTGGTTGCAGATTAAAAGTGATGGCCGAGTAGACGTTGAGTCATTAGGTGAGCGTGTCCGCTCTGGGCAAATGGCGGCCGTGTCCGTTATGGCAGCGAACAACGAGACTGGGGTGCTCCAACCTTGGCAGGAAATTGCTGATATTTGCGCCGAAGCTAACGTACCCTATCATTGTGATGCATCTCAGTGGGTAGGTAAAATGCCACTAGATGGGCTATCGCAATGCAGCTACGTGACTGCCTGTGCGCACAAATTTGGTGGCCCAAAAGGGGTCGGTTTTATAACCCTGCCGAATGAGGCAAGGGACTTTAGTATTTTATTAGGGGGTGCTCAAGAGCAGAGTCATCGAGCAGGAACCGAAGATGTGGCTGGAGTACTCGCAATGCTTGCGGCGCTCGAAGTGTCTAAAACGCAGGAGTCTAGCGCACGGGATGATTTTATTAAGCGTATTGTAGTTGAGATTCCAGGTTCAATTATAGTTGGGCACGAAGCGCCCCGCCTGTGGAATACAGTTTCATTAATCCTGCCCAGACATAGGAGTATGCGCTGGATACGTGCATTGGAAAAATTAGGATTCTTGATTTCAGTAGGGTCGGCCTGTTCGACGGGTAAGGCATCTGTGTCTGCAACTCTTCTTGCAATGGGGATTGATCCTGTAGCCGCAGGCCGTGCTCTACGAATAAGTTCTGGGGTTAATACAAGGGCAGAGGATTGGCAAGCGCTCCTAAGAGCGATGGTAGTAGCTAATTCCTTACTCGATGCAGAGGCGTCTGCTGAGAAAAGCACTGTAATTTCCTTAGACTGATTCAGGTAATACTTGTGTATGCGCTTTCTAAACCTACGCCTTCAGGACTTCCGAAATATGGAGTTTGCCGAACTGCCTCTTAATGGGGATCGTATTTTCCTGCTTGGCGCGAATGGACAAGGTAAATCTAATTTACTCGAAGCACTTGGTTTGGTCACAGCGATACGCTCTTTTCGGACGCAAACAATGGCCACACTTGCTCGCAAGGGGGTGAATGCATACACACTTGCGTATCAACTAGAGCACGACTCGGAGGGGCTCACTAGCTTGGAAATACATTCTGGTCCAGCGGGACGAACAGTCCATATAGACGGGGAAAAAGTGACCCGCTTGATTGATTTTATTGGCCGTTTTCCGACGGTCACTTTGTGCTCCACGGATCTCATGCTTTTACGGGGCAGCCCAAGTGAGCGACGGCGTTTCATAGACCTGACCCTCTCCGTTGTTAACCGGCCTTATTATAATTCCTTGCGTGACTTTAATCGTGGGATATCTGAGAGGAATCGGCTTTTAAAAAATAAAGGAAGTGCTGCTCAGTTGTCGGCATTTGAGGCAGAGGTCGCGACACATGCCTGTATTATTAATAGTTTCCGAAAGGAAGGTATTTTAAAGCTAGGGGATGTACTGAGCAGGGTCTATGAAGGTATCGCTGAGGCTAATGAAGGGCCAGAATTGAGCTTCCGTCCAAACACTGACTGTGCAGATGCAGAGGCTTACTGCCGCCTACTTAGGGAGAGTCGAGCGCGTGACCAATTAATTGGCGCGACTCAGCGAGGTCCTCATCGCGATGATTTTAATCTTTCACTTCATGTTGGTGGTGCTCGCGAGTATGCTTCAGATGGGCAACAACGAGGACTCTGTGTCGCGCTACGCGTTGCTCAGGCGAGCCTGTACAAGGAGCTGCTTAATCGGGTGCCTGTTCTGCTTGCGGATGACGTTTTGGGAGAGCTCGACCCTATTCGTCGCGAGGGATTTTGGCGGACTTGCCCCAAGGAAATGCAGATAATAGCTACTGGTACAGAACTTCCAGCAGAGCCTAAAAAATGGGCCATCTGCAATGTCAAAGACGGAAATGTTCTTTGCCCTTAGAATTACACAGTTAGCATTCTAGCGCTTCATTGGACCATGAAGAGATAATAAGTAAATAAGCTAGGGTAATATTTGTAATTCTTCTATGATGTGAAGTTCGCCACTAGGATCACAATCTGCGCGTAGACCTATGAAGCCTTCTTTGTAGCGATCGTAATAGGGCCAGAGCAATTTGCGATCAGTCTCGGGTATGGGGAGCGCATCAATGTCTGATCGCTCAAAAAATCTAAAATGACCTTCGTCGATAGTTTCGGGCAGTTCGGATATTACTTTTTTGCAATCGAACAGAAACATAAGCCAATGCCCTGTACCTTCATAGCTTTTCTCAGAAATATAACCAAAGCACTTTAAATCAGAATCACTGACTTGAAGCTGAATCTCTTCCTCTGTCTCTCTGCGCGCGCACTCGTAGGGAGACTCGCCAATTGATTTGTTCAACTTCCCCCCGATAGGGCTCCAACAACCCTGGTTGGGCGCATTGTTACGTTGAATTAGTAAATGCCTTCCTTCCTCGTCACAAACGAAAACAAGTGCGCTTATTTTAAAGGGTAGTGGAGTGCTCATAGAGTTAAGTATACGCGCTAATAAAGTCATTCATTTTGGAGCGCTATAAGCACTGAAGATACTAGTGCTTATTTTTAGCTAATACAGAATACATAGTATTATATATCTCAGAGCAAGCTAACTGCATGTGGAAAAGACACCTACCAATGAGCTAGATAATAATAAGAATAAATTTAACCTTAATAATTTAAGTGCATAAAATTTCACATTTATTGCCTTTTGCCGTGAATAATTTAATAAAAAATTGTTTGCGCTATCAGTAGTAAAAGACACATTTACGCTTTATTTTTCATAAATTTATCTACTATTTGTCTTAGTAAAAGTCTCTCTGTAGGGTGAGAATATTGTTAAATTATGTCATTCATCATCACTTACCTCAATTTTAACATATAGCTATTCTTCACTATACCAAAGCATGTTTAACCCCGCCTTATTTTTATTTGTTTTATCTGCTCTATTTTCTGGGCTACTCTCAGCGAATGCTCAAGAAACAATTAAGGTGGATCGTGTTGATTTTAACTCCCTGCGCGACGATAAGCTGCAGGTTGAAATTGAGTTGTCTTGCGAAGAAAATCCAGATTCAGAAGCACGCGATAAAGATTTCGTAGAGAAAATTCGGGTGAAAGCGTATCTTGCATTTGAGCGTGATGCCCAAGAACGCTCCTTCGATTACTATACTAGCGAAGTGGAGATAATCCTCATGGAGAAGGGTGACGACAAAAATGTTTATTTTTATCTACCTGGTTTGATTGTCGAGCGCGACCAACTCAAGACAGATCCAGATTTCTACTATGTAGAGGTAACGGTCGGCGAGCAAGTTCAAGAGCCACAAAGTACAGCGATGAGCGGCAATATTCCGAATCTTGATATACTAAAGTCATTCGTTTCTAGGGCAGATGCGGAGGGTGGTGTTAATGAGCATTTCTTAACGCCTATTTATTTAATGACGGGCGACCCTGAACTCGGGCGCGTTAGCGACTTACCAGCTTTCCTGCGTCGTGACGTACGCAATTAATCAAGAAAATGATATATGCATCTGAATTTCGTCATGTTCCTATTTATATATGAGTAGCTCTAATCATCTTATCATAAATTGCGGCGCTAGCCGCATAACCGCAGCAACAGTCTCTTTTAGCTCAGGCAATCTAGTGGTCGAGAATTTTGTTACAGAAAGCCTACAATACGATTATTCAAATGAGGATGCTTGGCTGGGCGCAGTTGGTGAAGCTTTACGTATTCTGAATAATCAGCATAACTTTTCAGGCAAAGCATCTTTTATCATTCCTGGTAATCAGGTCTTAACCAAGACTATCCGGATACCTCATGTGGAGGCTTCGAAACGGGCACAAATTCTCGCTTTTGAGGCGCAGCAAAATATCCCTTACCCATTGCATGAAGTGGTTTGGGACAGTCAGGTGGTCGGTGACGACGGTGTAGAAACAGAAGTACTATTTATTGCCTGCAAGTCCAACACAATTGACAATTTCTGCACCGAAGTAAGCCAAGCTGGTTTTAGTGCGAAGACCATTAATGCAGCCACAATTTTGGATTATAACGCAATCCAATTTGCCTCTCCCGAGCAAGAGGAAGATGTGTTATTGATTAATATCGGTGCTCGTTCCACTAATTTACTCTTTAAGAACGCAGATGGATTTTTCGTCCGTAACATTCAGCTAGGTGGTAACTCATTAACGCAAAATATTGCAGATAGCCTCGGCAAGACCTTTGTTCAAGCAGAGGAAATTAAACATAAATTTTTCGGTGGCGATTTAAACTATTCAGAGGACGATTCCGGTACTAAGGGTATGAGTGCTTGTGCAGATTCTTTTATACGCCGAATGAGCCAAGAGATTACCCGTTCTATCGTAAATTACAGGCGTCAAAAAAGTGGTGCTGCTCCCAAGAGTATCCTCCTTAGTGGTCGTGGCTCTCTCCTAAGCAGTCTCTCTGAGCAGCTCTCAACTTCGCAAAAAGTACCAGTTGAACTCTTTGATTCCTTGCAGAATGTTACACTTGGCGTCGGGATTGACTCCGATTCTTCCGCCACCTTGTCTTTAGAAATAAGCGAAATTATAGGTGCTGCTACTCGAGATAAGGTGGCAGATGGAGCCGGCGTGAATTTGCTGCCCGAAGCAATGCAGAATTCAATGGAGTTCGCGATAAAGAAGCCATTTCTTATGGTCGCTGCTGTATGTTTTGCTCTAGCACCTTGGCCAGCATTTATTGGCTATAAGCAGCTTAGTTCTGACTACATCAGTGCAGCCGAAGCGATAAAGTCAGTAACTAGACCCTTAATTGAACGCCAATCGCAGATCGAGAAAAATGCAACTCAGGCGATTGCGGTCAGTCAGTCGATAGAATTGGTCGAGGGGTTAAAGGATTCTAAGACAAACTGGATACAATTTCTTGCTCAGCTTCAAACGAGCTTGAGCTCGGCCGAAGATGCCTGGCTAGACGCGTTATCTGTCAAACGCGATGAGCCTAAGAATGGAGCCGCTTCATATGAGGTGGTTCTCCAAGGTCAGATGCTCGTCCGTGAGACAGTCGGCCAAGGAGTCGTTGATCAAGAAGTACTCTCGCGAAGAATAA
>CAJWHF010000026.1 GCA_913041275.1 uncultured Opitutia bacterium | reverse complement strand
CCTGTTTATACAAAGCTCACGCCTATTCAAGCCAGTCTAAGCTCAGGAGAAATGCTTCCAGTTCTTCTGCGGTCTGACTAAAATAGGGCTCCCGATTAAAGAATCCATGTCCTGCTCCTTGGTAAGTCTTCAGATCTACAAAAACACCTTTTTCTCTAAGGTGCCATGCAAATAGCATCGCAGATTTATAAGGCACGGTTTCATCATTGGTACCGTGGAAAATGATAGCAGGGGGACTGTTAGCTGCCACGTGATGAAAGGGCGAAAGCTCAACCGGCTCGAGACCCATGCGAGCGCGTAATTGCTCTTCTTTTGCTCGAAGCATAGTATTCATTTGCCCCAACTCCGGTAATGGCGCATCTGAAAGATTAGAAGGAACTGGCGCGAGGATTGTCGCTGGGTTAAATAGGGCCATCACTTTTGGTGCTGCGATCTCGTCTACATGTATAGTCCCTAAGCTAGCGGCGAGGTGTCCACCTGCGCTACCTCCACCCACGCCAATCCTCTCAGAATCAATTCCTAGATTCTCGGCATTTGCCGTGACATATCGAAGGGCATCCAGTGCATCCTCGACACAACTCTTTGCTTGGACTCCTTGGCGAGATCTTACTCGGTAATCTACGACGATTCCTACCATACCTCGCTCACTTAAGCGTTCGCAGTATTTCACAAATTGTGTAGGAGAGCCGCTATTCCAACCACCGCCAAAAAAGAACAGCATCGCTGGGGCCTTTTTTTCGGGAGTACTTGCCGTATTAAAAACCCAGATATTTAAATCATGACCATCTACACTTTTATATGTGTGTACAGAATCGCTTTTTATTTCTGGAGGATAGGACCGGGCGCCTTGGGTCAGTGAAACGCTAAGAACAAGAAATAGAGATATTAAAAAAACTGTGTTCATATTATAAGGTACTATAGATAGTTATGGTAAAATGCAGATAGGTAAAAATATAATCAACGCACTTATATACAATCGTGTAGATAGCGCTTAAGTTGTAATTATTTTTAAGGGTATCGAGTCTACGTCACGATTTGTTAACTGAGTATTCATCAAAATTTACATCCCTATCACTTCCCGCATAGTTCGCCAGCAGGAAGTCGTTTATTTTATGAAAAAGCCCCTTGCCAGATGCAGTTCTTACGAGCTTCTTTAATTAACGACCGATGGAAAAAGCATATCAAGTAATCGCACGCCGCTGGCGCCCCAAGCAGTTTAATGAACTGGTGGGGCAGGACCATATAGTGCGCACCTTGAGTAATGCGATCGATTCAAAACGAATCGCCCATGCTTATCTCTTTGTAGGTCCTCGAGGAACTGGCAAAACCAGCACCGCGCGTCTTTTCGCTAAGGCGCTCAACGCGGAAGGAGGACCCAGTGTCACACCCGATAACGAGTCCGTTACCAGTCAGGCCATCATGGATGGCTCGTGTATGGATGTAATCGAGATCGACGGGGCATCTAATAATAGTGTCGAGCAGGTACGTAGCTTGCGAGAAGAGTGCCAGTTCGCACCCGCGCAGTGCACCTATAAAATATACATTATTGATGAGGTTCACATGCTATCGACGGCGGCATTTAATGCACTGCTAAAGACCTTAGAAGAGCCACCTGAGCACGTAAAATTCTTTTTTGCTACTACTGAAGCTCATAAGGTGCTGCCTACAATTGTCTCGCGTTGTCAACGCTTCGAGTTCCGCCCGATATCGGACGCTGTGATCGCGGAAAAGCTTATGCAGATTTGTGAGACCGAGGCGATTAAGGTCGAGTCCGCTGCGCTTACATCTATAGCGCGGTTAGCCAATGGCGGCATGCGCGATGCTCAATCCATTTTAGACCAGATGATTTCTTTTTGCGGTAACGATATTAAAGAATTTGATGTACTCGATGTCTATGGGCTCGTGTCCGCTGAGCGTATTTCTGAACTCGCAAAGGCGCTCGCTGCGCTGGACTACGCAAGTATCATAGCTGCGGTAGATGAATTTTCGGCAGAAGGCCGCGACCTCTACCGAATCCTAGTCGACCTCGAAGCTCACGCTCGTGTTGCGCTTCTTGATGCCATTCACAATGGCGGTAGTACGAAAAAGCTTGGAACGGATATGAGTACGGAGTCAATTATGCGAATGCTAGATGCCCTGCACCGGGGGGAAGTCTCTGTGCAGAAAGGACTATCTGAAAAAGTAAATTTCGAAGTCGTTCTCTTAAAAGCATCCGAAGAGTCGCGCTCACGGGCGATCGATAGTTTGATTAAACAAGTGACTGGAGCTTCTGCGGCAAACTCGGAAAAAACTAGTACTGGGGGCGAAGGCGAAAAAAAAAAGCCCTGATCATTCCGCCTGCTAACCCTGATTTTGCTGGCTCAGATCTAGTCGAGGCCCCCGAAAAAAATGGGGAGACCGATCCAGGCTCTCGTATCGATGACAGAGATGCCGAGTCTAATCGAAAGCTGGACGTGGTAGATTCCGTAGAAAAAGCTAATAAAAGTGATAATGGTGGCGGGTACCCGCCAGAAGAATCTATTTCTGAAACTGGAGACGAAGAGCTCGGTCAGAGCGAACAGCAGGTAGTCGCGGCGTCCCAGCACGACACGAGCCAAGAAGAAAAATTGGATATTCCCATACTGACTTCGGAGGAGGCTTTAATCAGCCTCGATCATGCTCAAGCCGCGCTTACTCCTGAGGTATTAAAAGTCTTAGAGCAGAAGTTTAAGGGTAGTCTAACTCAAATCCGCCACGTAGACGAGCGCGACCAGATTTTCTAAGACTTACAGGCGCAATTCAGTTGCCCGAGCTTTGCTGCCTATGGCGCTTCTTCTACGAGGGCTTCTTCTTTAATTAAACCGATGTCACGCCCGACGCGCCCGACGTCGAAGAAGCTGACGTATATAATGAAACCGAGCAGGATGAGCATGAAAGCGCCCTGCATGTTTTCCATAAGCTTCCTCGGAAGTGGACGCCCTATGACTTTTGATGCAGTCGCGAAGAGCATATGCCCGCCATCGAGCACGGGAATCGGAAGGAGATTAAAGATGGCTAGATTCACATTTATCAGAGCTAGCATCCAGAGCAGATCAATAAATCCTACTTGCGCCATTCGAGTGAGCCCGTGCACTATTCCTACAGGGCCACTCATATTTTTTACCCCGACATCAGAGTTTTTGTGAAGTAGAGCATAGAGCGTCATCTTCATAGTCTCAGCGAAACGATAAAGTTGCTCGATTGGGTTGTAGTGAACGCTCTGAGTCTTGTACTGAAAATCGTAGGCGAATCCGAAGCGCGGGCTCTCTTCGCCGTCTTTGATCCTAGGCCGTATCGGCAGTGTAAGCTCTTTGCCCTCGCGCTCTACAGTCACATCGATACTTCGATCTCCATATTTACTGAGATAAGTGCTTAAAAAAGCGCCAGAGATGATGTCTTCGCCGTCAAGGCGTATTAGGCGATCACCAGGCTTTAGCCCAGCATCGATCGCAGGCATGCCAGCCTCGAGTCGCATAACAATCGGCGCAGAAGTCTCGTCGGTCTCAGGTTCGATACCGATATAGCGCATTCGCTCGCTAGAGACGAGTTCAGGATAGACAATAAAATCTATAACTTCACCCTCTCTGAGTACGCGGACTTCCACTTGTCGGCGGCCTAAATCGCCTGTACCTTTACCTACACCTGTGGCAATAGCATTCTGGAAGTACCACCAATCAGGCACTTTATTTCCGTCAATACTGTCAATAATATCCCCTTCAATAATTCCTGCGACAAAAGCAGGCCCCGGAACGATCTCATTATCCGCATTGCGGATTTCTTCAGCTACGAAACCCACGGTGGTTGATTTTACAATTTCTCGACCGACACCCCAGAGCACTAGCGAGAGCAATAGAGCAAAGATCAAGTTAAAGACTGCGCCCATCACTGCTACGATCATCTTATCGGCGTAAGAAATCGGGGGGAGTCGATTACTCTCATCGCCCTCGCCGCCTTCAACGCGCCCCATGTCGGCTAACTGTGGTAGAGAGACATATCCGCCCAGCGGAAGAAGGGAGATGCGAAAGTCAGTTCCATTGTGGTTCCAACCAAAGAGCCTAGGGCCGAATCCGATTGAAAATCGATCCGCGACTAATCCACGCTTTTTGGCTGCTATAAAATGTCCAAGCTCGTGAATGAAGATGGAAAATCCTAGAGCAAATAGCGCGAGCGCGATGTAGAGAATACTAGATAACATTGGCAATTAGTGGAGTGGTTCGATTGCTGTAAGGCTCTCAAATGGTCAGGTCGTAGTAGACGAAATGGTCTATTATGCAAAGGATTTAGAGCTTGAGGCTCTGTGCGGTTAGGCGGGCTTCGTTGTTAGTTTCTAAGAGCTGGTCGAGGCTGGGCGCGACAAGCAATTCAACTTTGTTTAGACTATATTCAATAATTTTAGGTATATCAAGGTAAGCGACCTCTTTGGCAAGGAAGCGCTCAACCGCAACTTCATTGGCTGCGTTATAAATTGCGGGTCCCGCGCCGCCACTACGCAGTGCCTCGTAGGCAAGTTCTAGGCATGGATAACGGGCATAATTGGGCGCTTCAAAATCAAGCTGTAACGCCTTGGTAAAATCAATCGTTGGCTCCACGCTAGGAGCACGATCGGGGTAAAGAAGGCAATGCTGTATGGCAAATGTCATCGAAGGGGGGCTTAGTTGCGCGAGGATGGAACCGTCGATTTGTTGGACAAAAGAGTGTACCACACTTTGTGGGTGAATGACCACCTCAAGCCGATCCGCTTCGAGACCAAAAAGCCAATGTGCTTCGATTAGTTCGAGCCCTTTGTTAGCCATAGTTGCAGAGTCGACTGTAATTTTTGGGCCCATCGACCAGTTGGGGTGTTGGGTCGCCATTTCAGGTGTTACCTGACTTAACTCGCTCTTAGGAGTATTGCGGAACTGTCCGCCAGATGCAGTAAGGATAAGCTTATCTACTTGGTCTATTGGGCTCCTCTCAAGGCATTGGAAAATAGCGTTATGCTCGCTGTCGGTTGGTAAGAGGCGTACTTCTTTGCGGTGAGCCGCCTCCACAACATGAGCGCCGCCCAAGACAAGTAGCTCTTTATTGGCAAGAGCGATGTCTTTGCCCGCATCAATTGCTGCCAGTGTGGGGCGCAGGCCAGCAGTGCCAACTGTAGCGACTAAAACGATGTCTGCATCTGGTAGTGATGCGAGTGATTCGAGAGCCTGAGAACCGCAATTAAGCTGCGTGCTAGATGGGAAATCTCCTGCCTTTTTAGCCTCTATGTAAGCTCGCTCGGACTGAAGCACGGCATGGCCTACTTTAAACTCCCTACAAATATCCGCTAACTCTCGGTGTTTACCCTTAGCAGCGACTCCGACGAGTTGCAGCCGGTCTTTGTGCGCGCGTAATACGCGCAAAGCACTGCCTCCGATCGATCCGGTGGCTCCTAAGAGAACGACCTTCTTCATGAAAAGACCGTGAATTTAAAGAGCAAATACCCAAGTGGAGAAGTAAGAATTAAACTGTCCGTAAGGTCAAA
The DNA here is from genome assembly GCA_913041275.1 of uncultured Opitutia bacterium. Lineage (GTDB taxonomy): Bacteria > Verrucomicrobiota > Verrucomicrobiia > Opitutales > Coraliomargaritaceae > Thalassobacterium. The sequence continues at coordinate 12,348 of CAJWHF010000026.1, read as the reverse complement.
AATACCCCCGATTCCGGGTATGATTTTACCTGAATCTTTCACTCCAGCTTGGCGTTTAAAGGCTGACTCGACAAGGTCTGAAGCAATCGAAGCAATGCTGATCGGAATGGCAATCAGCGCACAGCGCCACCAAGTAAGAGTCTCAGGAACATATTTGTGAAATACAGCAGCTAAGATCATTCCCACGAGCATAGAAAATACGATACCACCAGCTGCGCCCTCGTAGGTTTTTTTTGGGCTGATGATCGAGAGAGGCGTCCTGCCAAAGCGCATACCGACGAGTAAGCCACCTACATCAGCGCACTTAGCTACAGCTACCAACCAGACGGCAAGAAAGATGCCTGTTGGCGTACCCAGTTCGGTTATTTGGGTATTTTCCTCTGCAAGCTTCACAATCTTAATTAAAAAGTGCATTAAGAACGGAACATAAAGCAGACCGAAGAGTGTCGGCATAAAACTGCGTAATCGACCTGCCTGTAAGTCTAGACTTATTATTAATAAGGCTAGTACTACGAAACTGAGCATAAAGAGGTCGCTTCCCGAATCAAGATCTCCGAGATAGTAAGACCCGAGCGTGATGACAACTCCTGCGGCTAAACCAATACTTTTGATTGGTTTGAGCCCCATTTTGTCGAAGAGTTGGTAAAGTTCTAGCTGGGTAAAAAAGGCGAGGAGTACGATGGCGAAGACGCCAGCATGTACCCCAAAAATAAAAAGTGAGACACCTAGGAAGATCCATAAAACGGCAAAGCTTAATATACGTTGGCTCATGTTTAGTAGGTTAAATGTTCGTGGAGCGCCCAGGCTGTTAAGAGGTCAGTTGCTGAGCAGTTTTTCCGAAGCGCCGCTCGCGAGAGGCGTAAGCTTTTAATGCCGCGCCGAATTCGGCTTGGTCAAAATCTGGCCATAGTACATCACTGAGATAAATTTCAGAATACGCGGACTGTAGGAGGAGGAAGTTACTAAGCCGGCACTCGCCCGAGGTTCGAATAATTAGGTCAGGATCCGGCATTTCTTTTGTGTAAAGATATTGGCGGAAAACGTCGTAGTCGAGCTCATTCAAGTCGAGCCTTCCTTCTTGCGTATCTCGAGTAATTGCTTTTACCGCATCCACGACTTCTGTGCGTGACCCGTAGTTGAGTGCTAGACCTACAGTGAGTTTGTCGAATGCCTGAGTGGCTTGTTCGGTTTTACGAAGCAGCTTTTGTGTACTTGTTGGCAGTTCGCTAGTGCGACCGAGTACGCGCAGCCTCATGCCGCGCTTAACGAGTTGCTCTTCTTGCTCTTTTAGGAAGCTATCTAGTAATTGCATTAAAGCGGCTACTTCCAGCTTTGGACGATTCCAGTTTTCCACGCTAAAGGCAAAAAGCGTGATGTTCTTAACTCCGAAATCTTCTGCTGCTTTGAGGATGTGCTCGACTGCCTGTGTACCTTTTCGGTGACCCTCAATTCGGGGTAACCCATGTTGCTCTGCCCAGCGACCGTTGCCGTCCATTATGATGGCGACATGTTGTGGGATCTTTAATGCAGTCATATTCTTTTCTGGTGTTCTGTGTGCGTGAGAGCGCTAAAGAGATCAGCACAGTTGATCATAAAAGCAATTAACTATTATGGCGCAAGGGTAGAGCGGTAGGTATTTCCCATATCCGATTACTATGGAAAATAATTTGTAAGTAGACGCCCTTGCTCAAAAGAATGGGTTGTGTGCTTTTTCGTCTGCCACGGATGTGACCGGACCGTGTCCAGGGCAGAGGATAGTTTTTTCTGGAAGACTAAGTAGGTGGCTACGGTTGTTCTTTAGAGCTTCTTGGTAGGCCGTTGGCGCTTTACCCATTGAGAGACAAAAAATAGCGTCGCCTACGAATGCTGTTTTCAATTCTCCGTCTGTTACGATATAGCTGAGCGCTCCCGGCGAGTGGCCCGAGGTTTGGAGAGCTTTAATTTGTAAATTGCCGCAATTTAAGTCGTCACCTGCATTCAGGGCAAAGGCGCCAGGAAGCAATTCTTTTTTAGGGCAGTAGAGAATACATTTGGGATGTGCATCGCGTATTTGCGATAGCGCAGCGACATGATCTAGATGAGTATGAGTGATGAAGAGTGACTCTAGTTTTAGGCCGCGCTTCTCGACTTCAGTCAGTAAATTATGGGCGTTCGCACCCGTATCAAAAGCAGCAGCTATTTGACCGGTCCAAATTAAGTAGCTATTGACCGTCATGGTCTCATATCCCGGCACTGGAAAGGGGGTATTAAATAGGGCAACGCGCTCGGGTAGTTTAATATTGGGCTGCCACCTATTGTGCGCCATATTAATTAACTTATCAGCCGAGAGACCTAGTACCGGAGAGAGAGCTCGTAGAGAAAGTTCGTCTATCTCTCCTTTAAGTAAGGCCTTGATACGTTCATATTGGATACCTGTAGTTCTAGCTAGATCCTCTATTTTAAGCCCTAGGCCCGAAATCGCTTTTTCAAGGACATCTTCAAAGTGATCTTCGACAGGTATCATGAATTATAGAGCCGGTCACCAAAGTCTCCGAGTCCAGGAAGTATATATTTTTGATCATTTAGTGCTCTGTCAATTTTTCCGGTAATGACAGGAACGTCGGGGTGCGCGGCCTCAAAAGCGACAAGTCCTTCGGGAGCTGCGATAATACAGAGCATTGTAATACGTTTTGCCCCATAGGCTTTAATCTGTTCTACGCACTGGGCAGCCGAACCACCGGTTGCAAGCATGGGATCAAGTACGAAGACCTGATTGCTACTATCTAACTCAGGCATTTTCGCATAATAACAACTAGCCTCCGCAGTAGCTTCTTCGCGTTCCATTCCAATATAGCCAACACTAGAATTAGGAAGAATATCCATCGCATGCTCGAGCATGCCTAGCCCCGCCCGAAGAATAGGTACAAAGACAATACCTCTAGATAAGCGGGCGCCGACTGTCGTCTCTAAGGGTGTTTCGACTTCAAGGGTATCGAGGCTGAGTCGCTTAGCTGCTTCTAAAATAACAACTTGGCTCACGCCTTTGCAACTTAGTCGGAAATCACGAGTATTAGTTGTACGGTCCCGAAGGATAGTTAGATGATGCTGAACAAGCGGGTGGTCGTAGAGATTAGTAGCCATATATTTTTAAGCTAAGTTAACGCCGGCTTCGAGCAAGTCTGCAAACTGCGAACTTACACGGCTGGCGGTTTTGGATACTTCTTCGTGGGAGAGTTTGGTCTCGGAGATACCCGCAGCGGCGTTGGTTATGCACGAAATGCCGAGTACTCGCATACCTAATTTGCGTGCGACAATAGCCTCCGGCACCGTAGACATGCCTACGGCATCTGCGCCTAATGAGGCAAAAGCACGTATCTCGGCAGGAGTTTCATAGCTAGGGCCGGTAGTCGCGAGGTAAATGCCTTCCTTAAGCTCAATTTTATTGGCCTCTGCCCAATTGCATATTTCGGTTCGTAGAGTACTGTCATAAACCTCTGACATGTCCGGGAAGTATATTCCTTCATCTCCCTGCGAGCCGATTAGTGGGTTAGTGCCGAGAAGATTTATATGGTCACGCAGAAGCATAAAATCCCCGGGCTTGTAGTCGCGATTAATTCCTCCAGCAGCGTTGGTAATAAAGAGAGTCTGCACGCCTAAGCTGTTCATTAGACGCACAGGCGCAGTAAGCTGCTCCATGCTGTAGCCTTCATAGAAATGTAAGCGCCCCTGCATACATATTACACGTTTACCACCAAGGGTGCCATAAATAAACTGTCCTATGTGGCCCGGTGCGGTGGAGATGGGAAACCCTTCAATCTCATTATATTGTAGTCGACCGGAAAGCTTAATTCGGTCGTCCGCAAAGAAGCTGAGCCCAGAGCCAAGAATTAGTCCGATCTCTGGATTAAAGTTAGCCAGTTTTTCAGGTAGTATAGGTAGTTTCATGGGCCTTTTTTGATTCTAGATAATTAAGGGATCGAAAAATCTATGTTCTTTTACCTGCCGACTCTTTGGCATATATATGGTCAATAACTAAAGGAAGCCTTTGCGGTTTCTTTTCAGATAGTAGTATCGCTTTCTTTAGGCGTTCTTCTGCATGCCCGAGTAGCTCTGTGTCTTTATAGTGGATGCGAACAATTCCTTCGTGTGCATCGACACGATCTCCGATCTTTTTTAGCAACTCTAAGCCGACTGATGGGTCTACGATTGAGTCGGCGTTAACACGCCCTGCACCGAGCAGGCAGGCTACTAAACCAAATTCTTTTGCGTCTAGGCTAGTGACATAGAGTGGCTTGTCATTACCTAGGTTGATTTCTTTACTTTGCTTTGTATGTGGCAGGCGCGAGACGTCATCGATTACAGTACGGTCGCCACCTTGGCTATGGACCAGTTCTCGAAATGCGTCCAGTGCGGCGCCGCTAGTTATAGCTGCTTCGAGTGATTTTTTTGCTTCGCTCCTCGATTCGTGCAGGCCGCCTAGAAGGAGCATTTCCGCGCAGAGTGCATAAGTGACTTCCATGAGATCACCTGGCCCATTCCCGCGTAGACAATCGATCGCTTCGATTACTTCGAGAGAGTTCCCAACCATTCGGCCGAGCGGTTGATCCATTCTAGTGAGTAGAGCCGAGGTTGGCTTTCCCATACTAGAGCTGATAGCAACGAGAGCTTCGGCCAACTTGCGACCAGAGTCCTCATCAGCCATGAATGCTCCATGTCCAAATTTGACGTCGAGTACAAGGGCATCGATCCCCTCAGCTAGCTTTTTACTTAAAATACTGGCGCATATTAAGGGGATGCTCTCGACTGTCGCTGTCACATCGCGAAGGGCATAGAGTCTTCTGTCTGCGGGGACTATATCGTTGGATTGGCCTATCATAGCCTGATGAATCTCCTGTAACTGTTTCCGGTAAGACTCTTCACTCATTTGAGTGCAAAACCCGGGTATAGCTTCTAACTTGTCAAGAGTGCCACCTGTGTGGCCTAGACCGCGGCCGCTCATCATGGGCACACAAAGACCGCAGGCCGCAGCCAGAGGAGCAAGAATCAAGGAGACTTTGTCGCCAACTCCACCGGTAGAATGTTTGTCAACTTTTGGGCGATTAATCTCGGGTAATTCTATGATGCGCCCAGAGCGCATCATAGCATCAGTTAAAAGGCCTGTTTCTTTCAAGTCCATTCCTTGCAGTACAATAGCCATGAGAAGTGCTGAGGTTTGATAGTCGCAAAAATCTCCGTTTACAACTCCGTCAATAAATTCCTTTATATCTACGGTATCTAGAGCATATCCATCTCGCTTGCGGGCGATAATTTCCTGCGGTAAGCGTCTCATATTCTTAACTTTGGCGCTAGGACCAACTTTGTCCAGTTTCTAGCCAAGCAAATATTGCTTCTTTCCGGTTGCTTATAGCTAAAATAATATCATAGATATAAATAACCCTGCGGTGTTCGAGACTTATCGGAGAATCTGTCCTTTACTCTTTAACAATCGGGAGCTTGACTCACGTGAGTGTATATCTAGCCGTCAATCGGAAGATATTAACCCACGCGAAAAGCACCCACCTTAGACGAAAAAGGCTAAGAACTCCCACTAATACGGCACATGCGGGGCCTTTTTATTTTTGCTACTAATTTCCTTAAATAACCAACTAATCTGGCTTTGCACAGCAGTAACGCTGGAGTGATTGTGCAAAAAGTAGACTTAGCCCTGCATGACAACGACAAGAATTTCTTGTCTATCTACATACACGCGGACTAGAACTGTACTTTTGGAATATAGTTTAGTGGATTATAATTGGACTTTTTTTCAATTATAACGCCATTATCTACACGAGTAGAATTACAGGCACAAAGACCGAGGAGAAGTAATGACAGGCTGATAGTGAGAGTGAATTTAGCTATATATGATTTCATAGGCGTAAAATTTTTATGAAAGATTAAATATTTTTGGTTTATGTTAATTTTTACTAAGCATATCTAGGCGACTATTGCTTACTGTAATTAAATGGTAAAAGTTGTTATAACTATTTTGTTAAGCGAAGTCCAGCTTTGCGCGTGCAATCTCCATACACACTCAATTTTTCTAGGCTAATTCTTGCACGGCGTGATCTTTCAATTATAAAAAAATATTATGTCTAAACTATCCACTACTGAAAGCTTACTTTCAGTGAATAATTTAAAGGTACACTTTCCAGTCAAGGGTGGCTTACTTCAGCGTACAGTGGATGTAGTTAAGGCGGTCGATGGTATCAGTTTTGATATACCTAAAGGCAAGACTGTTGGGCTTGTGGGCGAGAGTGGTAGTGGTAAAACGACAACTGGCCGTGCCATCGCTCGGCTAGTTCCTCTAAGCGCGGGTTCGGTGCATTACGATGGGGTAGATCTAGCTTCCTTCACTAACCGCGAGTTTTTTCCTTATCGAAAAAAAATACAAGTTATCTTCCAGGATCCATTTAGCTCATTAAATCCGAGAATGACAGTTTTTAGCATAATTGCGGAACCACTGGATATTCATTTTAAAGATTGGGATAAAGTTCAAAAACAAGCGCGCGTAGCAGATCTTCTCGAAAAAGTTGGTCTAAGCGCCGACCTTATGCAGCGCTATCCACACCAGTTCAGTGGCGGTCAGCGTCAGCGAATTGGTATCGCCCGTGCTCTTGCGGTAGAGCCCGATTTTATAGTCTGCGACGAGCCTGTCAGTGCCCTAGATGTTTCCGTTCAGGCGCAGATAGTAAATCTTTTGCAAGATCTGCAGGAGGAATTGGGACTAACTTATCTATTTATTGCCCACGATTTAGCAGTAGTTGAGCACATTAGTGACGAAGTGCTTGTTATGACCGAAGGTAAAATAGTCGAACATGCTAGTGCAGAGGAGATTTACAATAATCCTAGGCATCCATATACGATCAAGTTACTTGAAGCCGTACCTAGTTTGTAGACCAAAATTTGTGCCGACTAATCGGAGGTATTTGTGTGCCATCCTGGCTATACCAATAGCTCTGTGAACTACTCCCCAGGAGCGTTCATTTTGATTTTATATGCGACTGTAGTAATTGGCTGAGTTCTTCTTTTTTTAGTTCATTCATCTTGGGGCGATGGGCCGCGAGTGTGTCCTCACGTTCTTTATAACAGCTACACATGTGCTGCGATTCCATTACCTGTTTATTGAACTTTCCACAGAACAGGCATAAACTTACGTGCAATCGTAGAAAAAGCCTACGTACAAAAGGCATATCTTTGTAATCCTCTTTGGATAGGGCATTGGATACTTGTTTACAGGTGATCATATATATTTTGCTAATTTGCGTCTTTTCCGGTCCAATTTGCTTCGAGCAAAGTTTTAAGTTGTTCTCGTGCTCTGTGTAATAGAACCCATAGATAATTCGGACTTATATCCATAGCCTTACAAACTTCTTCCGTTGTTTGCTCTTCTAGTACGCGTAATACAAAAGCCTCGCGCGCTGGATGTTTGACTTGAGCGATGCATTTTTCCAGGACAACCCAGAACTCTCCATTATCATAATGTTTGCGCGGGTTAAATTGCCACGGGTCAGGATTGGTTGTAGCAATACCGCTATATTTAAACCAAAAGCTTTCTATCAGAGTTTCATCTTCTGATTCAATATTGACCTTATTTTCCTTAATCGATTTGCGGATTTGGTCTACAATTTTATTACGCATAATTCCGCGTAGCCAAAACTTAATATCTCTACTACCGTCAAAGCGTTCGAGTGCTTTGATCCCCGCGAGAAAAGTATCCTGTACGCAATCAGCGGCGGCTTCAGCGTTCCTCAAGCGCGACATAGCGAACCCGTAGAGATAATCTCCATAAGATTCCACCCATAGTTCGGGCGGGGTAATCGGAACTTTGGGCTCTTCGTCGATGGGCACATCTTAACCCTTGTCTGAAGCACCCTATCAGTCAACCAAATGAGAAGGTTTTAAATCTCTAAAAGGGTAAACTTTAGTGGCACTTCTGTTTCGTCTAAGACAGTGAGTGCGGCTTGCTCGGCTTCTCGCATTTTAGCGCACTCTACCTCATTTTTATCATCGTATGCAGCTAAATGAAGCCAACCATGTATGAGGTAAAGAGATAGTTCGCGACTAAATGGCACCTTGAGTTCTTCGGCGCGAATACGGGCATGGTCGACAGAGACAATAATTTCCCCTGCAGATTCCATTTCATTATTGGCAGGAAATGTGATTACGTCTGTCGGGGTCGGATCGCCGATGTAATCACCGTGGATTTTAGCAATCTGTGCGTCATCGACAAAAACTACGGAAAGCTCTCCGCCAGCGATTGGAAATTTTCCGGACAAATGGAGCGTTTGAAGGATCCAAATAGCGGCCTCTTCAGGAGAATCAAGCGCGCGATACTGGTTGTTAACCTCCAGACTTAGCGTTGGTATCATCATGGTGGGTGTATCTATAGCGAACTTTCTTCCTCGGACTTACTTTTGGGGTACTCGATTCGGGCATGTTGCATATTTAGCACAGTGTAAATGAAACTCTTACGTATTAGGTTGAGTTCGTGAAAAGTGAGAGGACACTTGTCTAGTTGCCCGTCTTCAATTCGATTTTTGAATATTTGATCTATAAGCTCTTCCACATTAGGCTGTGAAACCTTTTTTAAGCTTCGGCTAGCGGCCTCGACGCTGTCAGCGAAAAAAATGATAGCACTCTCCTTAAACTCTGGCTTGGGTCCGTCGTATCGATAAGTGCTCTCATCGACTTTCTTCGCCGATTCCTCGCTATCTTTTTTATTCGTTACCTTTTCGGCTTGGCTTAAAGGAGTATTACTTTGTTTTTCTTTTTCTTGTGCCTGATGGTAGAAGTATTGAATGAGAGTAGTTCCATGATGTTGACGTATGACATCTATTATAACACGCGGTAGTTTCTCTTTGCGTGCCATTTCCACGCCTTCTTTCACGTGAGCTTTAATCACCAATGCGCTCATTGAAGGATTCTTCTCGTCATGTGGGTTGCTTCGGTCCCGCTGATTTTCTGTGAAGTACTCTGGCTTCACTAGCTTACCTATGTCGTGAAAAAGGCAACAGACTCTACAGAGCAAGGGACTCGCGCCGATTGCAGCCGCTGCATTTTCTGACAGGTTAGCTACCATCAGGCTGTGGTGGTAAGTGCCTGGCGCTTCGATTTGCATGCGGCGTAATAGTGGGTGGTTAAAGTCAGTTAATTCGAGCAAGGTAATCTCGGTAGTAATTTTAAAAATTTGCTCAAAGATAGGTAATAAGCCGACGGCTAAAACGCCAGTTAGTAGCCCTACCATAAGAGCAACAATTGTTTGTTGGCCGATAAGAGTTAGGGAAAATCCACTTAGCAAGCCGATGGCAGCTCCAGCTAGGCCAGCTGTGACCCCTGCAATAAGACCCGCACGCACGAGCTTGGATCGCTTACGGATATTATTAGATATGTAGCCTCCTATGACGCCTGATAAAAAGGCGATTAGAATAAACTCGACTGAATTGTTCTGAATAATTCCGAAAATCACAGAGACGATTAGCGCTGAAAGTACTGCGGGTGCTCCACCCACAAGTACTGCTACTAGTATAGGTGCGAGTGCGTAAGGCGCGACATAGGGAAGCATACTTAAAGAAGGACGAGTGTCAGCAAAAGCGCTCTCACCGATCTCCATTATAATTCGAATAATTAGTAAGTTGAGTAATATACTAACCGCAGTAATCGCGATTGCACGGTTGCGCTTATGTACTTCACTGAGGCCTTCTTTGATGTAGACAAAGGCAACGATGATTAGAATTGCAGTGAGGGTTAGTCGTTCGATGAAAAGTTTGTTGAAAACAAGAGAGTTGCCTCTCTTTTCTACCTCAACCGACCGATATTTTGCAATGCGCTCAATGTCAGAAGGTGTGATCATGGCGCCAGGCTCTATAAGAGTATCGCCCTCTTCAAATAGGACCAGTTCGGGCTCTAGTAAGCCGATTGCTCTGTTAATCGCGCGGGTGGTACCTTCTTCGCTGTAGATTAAATTAGGCTTGAGCCCCTCACGGAAAATAGCCCAAAGGATACGAATTGTTTCGGACTTACGTGAGAGTTTATTAATACGTTCTCTTAGCTCGACTATGGCGTCATCAAGTGAGCGTGCATCAGGTAGGTTATGGCGTCCTTCTTCGTCAACTAATTGTATGACGACTACCTGAGGGCCTGCGCTTTCGGTTTTAATGGCTGAATAAATACCGTCTTCATAGAGTGACTTCAGTGCGCTTAGGGCATCTTCAAATAATGCAGAACGATCTCTGGGGTCGATAAGTGTTGAAAGTTTATCGATTGCTTCCGGCTTAAAGGATAGACCATTAGCTTGAGCAATATCACTTGCTGTCTGAAGCATTTCAGCTTGTAAAATTTCATCACCCTCATCCTCAAATTCAATCTGATTTTTTGTAAAACCGTTAGTAAGGTCATCGATAAATGCGTTAAATCTATCAAAGGGTTCAAACGTGCGCTCAAAGACAGGTGGCACCTCTGCTCGCGCTGCTGCATTTGCAGCATCTGTATGAACCTGACTTACATATTTGAATGGGAACTCAGCTACGATCCGAGACTGAGCAGCTTGATTGAGTATAATCCGTGGGCCTTTCGGTTTTTGTCCTAAAAAGCAGATGGCCCCAAGAAGGACTAGGAAAAGTACAAAGAGAATAGCCTCAATAACTTGGCTGGCCTTAAAAAAAAGCGCACTAATAGAATCTTTCTTCTTTACTCTGTCCTTGCGTGATGAGCGCTGCCGATCCTTAGACTTACGGAAGAACATTTTTTTCTTTAGAAAATTCATATGCTAAAAATACGGTAGTTAAAGCTATCAAATCACTATTTTTTATCGTCTATACGAGCGTAGGCGTCAATAATGTCCTGCACGAGTGGGTGTCGCACTACATCTTGGCCTTGAAAGTAAAATAGGCAGATGCTCTCAAGGTCTTTGAGGATACGCGTTGCCTCTTTGAGGCCGGATCGCTTGTTACTGGGTAGATCAATTTGCGTAATGTCACCGGTCACTACCATGCGACTGCCGTCTCCTAGGCGAGTAAGGAACATCATCATCTGCTCATGGGTGGTATTTTGCGCTTCGTCTAGAACTACGAATGCATTCGCAAGGGTACGTCCACGCATGTAGGCGAGGGGCGCAATCTCAATAATACCACGTGTTATAAGTTGTTCGGTCTGCTCCTTACCAACTATATCATTCATCGAGTCATAAAGGGGAGTCAAATAGGGGAGAATTTTTTCCTGTAGCTCTCCTGGCAGGAAGCCGAGTGTCTCGCCTGCTTCCACAGCAGGACGGGTCAGAATGATCCGCTCCACGCGACCTTCAAGCAGCTCTTTTAGAGCCATGGCCATGGCTAGGTAGGTCTTGCCAGTGCCAGCTGGGCCGATGCCAAAGGTAATGGGAGAAGTTTCAATGGCTTGTAGGTAGCGTTTTTGATTGAGCGTTTTAGGCACCACGCTCTGGCGCTTTAATTTGATTATCAGGGGATTTCTGTAAATCTCACGCAGTTCATCGGCTTTACCCTCTGTTACGCAGCGTAATGTGTAGTGGAAGTCTGAACTGCGTATGCGTAAGCCTTGGGCACGTGCTGACTCAAGGAGTTCAAAAACCGCCTTCACGTCAGTAATTCTCTCTGAGGAGCCGTCGATTTGCAGCCAGTTGTCGCGGCACACAATACTGACATCCAAGGACAGCTCGACTTTTTCGAGATGGCGCTCGTCGTTGACGTAAAGCTGACTTAACTGACGTGCGCTAGGAAAGTGTATCGTCTCAGACGGCATAGTAGTATTATTTCGCTTCCACGCATGAATGCAGACGTTGAAACATTGCATCCATGGAATCCGGAAGTACCCGTGTATTGCTGATAACTGGCATAAAGTTAGTGTCACCCTGCCATCGTGGAACTATATGACAATGTAAGTGGCAAGGTATACCTGCGCCTGCAGCATTCCCAAAGTTAAAGCCCGTATTGAATCCATCCGGTTTCAGGGCACGAGTTAGAATATTTTGTGCTTCGACAATAAGATCCATTAGTTCGTGGCGTTCTCCTTGGCTTAGATCATCTAGTAATGCGACTTCACGGTATGGTAGCACTAGAAGATGTCCCGCATTGTATGGGTAGCGGTTCATCACTATATAATTTAGTCGCCCACGTAATAGAATATACTCAGCAGCGTCATCGCCTGTTTTGGTAATTTTAGTAAAGGGGTTCTCGCCCTTATCTTCATTCTTAGACTTAAGTATATAAGGCATGCGCCAATAGGCATGCAAATTGTCCATCGAGGAAGGGAGCTCGTTCGATGTCTTCTTTGGTGCGGAATCTTTCATATTTTGAACCTACTAATTTATAGGCTTTG
>CAJWHF010000025.1 GCA_913041275.1 uncultured Opitutia bacterium | reverse complement strand
ATTTTCTAAGATTTAGATTTCATGTTGTATCGTTGAGCCGCATATACCTAGAAAAAAATAGTGATAAATACACATTGAATTCATTACTTAAAAATAGGGTCACTTTTAATAAATTTTGGGGTGAACTATGGAAAGAATCTAAGAAACTTTTTAGTCTTTATCACAATTTATACTGCGTAGAAAATAAATTACCATTTAGGAGCTATCTTAGGAATGAATCACATTGGAATAGTATTAAGAAACAGTTTGAAGATGCTATAGATTAAAGAGTGTTAAATCTTACAGCGACTTGTGTGCTTACAAGCCCAAGATAGTGCGAACGAATAATAGCAGGTGAATTCCCCGCCCAAGTCGCTGTTCTGTGTATATCACCCGTCTGACGCACCCTGTAGCTTATAGCTGTGTGCCTAGTGTAGTCCTTCACCCATGGCTTTAGCCCTGCCTCCTGAGCCTTTTCTTGGGGCGTCTTTGCAGCTCCTCCCTTAAAACCCGCTTTATTTCTCACTTTCGCCCATTTTCTGCGGAAGTTCTTGGGATATATAGGGCGGCTTGGATCACACTTCCTAAGCCACTTTACTAGGTTCTCAGGTATATCCACAGTGCGGGGTATCCGTGTCTTACCCTTAGTTACTCTAATCTCTGCATCTTCCAGATTTATAGCCTCCCAAGTAAGGTGACGCATCTCGGAATCAGGCCTTAAGCCCGCAAACAAAGTGATAGCTGTATAAGGCAGTAATTCGCCATCATAGAGAGCTTCTGATGCCCCTAAAAGGGCCTGTACTTCGTCACATGACAATACGCTTACTTCGGTGTGAACCCTTGTTTTTGGGGCTATATTCTTGAATGGATTATCATCCGTTAAACCCTCTGATATCGCCCATTTATAGAGACTCTTAGCAAACCTTAGGTAGTGGTTATAAGAACCACTCCTAGCCGTTTTTAAGTACTTATGAGCATCCTCTCTGCTAATGGAGTCCAATGTCCTACCATCGGCCCAATTAACGAGCTTCATCAGAAGCCCCTTAGCTTGGTTATAGGTATTCTTTGAGCAGTTTTCTTTGGTAGCTAGGAACTTCCATACGGCCTCTTCTGTAAGTGTCTTCTTTAGCTTAGGTTTGCTTTTATATGAGCTAACGACCTGAACAATACACTGATCCCCGCTCAATAGTGAGAAAGCCTTCTCTGCATCCCTTACCTGTGAAGGGCTTAGATATGTGCGGACAATATTAGGGTTACCCTGCCCCTCTTCTAGGTCATGGCATTTATATCTAGCTTCCTCTATGGACTTAGCTCTACGCCTAATCCTATTTCCTCCTATTACTCCTTCTATACAAAAGCTAGTATCTGATATACTATAAACGAATAGGTTGTTGGTACTGTATAATTTTTTTCTCTTTTCTCTTAGTTTCATGGTGCTAAACGCACCAAATAGGCAAATAATTAGGCAATTTTTGGAAATATTCCTATTGTCAAAGCTGAATCAATTGCATGGCATGCAAGAGGTCAGGAGTTCGACTCTCCTATGCTCCACCACTCTATATATGGGGTCTTACGCTCATGGATTTTGAGTTAAGCATGCCTTAAGGAACTAGCTTAGAGATGCTTGACTATTAATCCCCACTTTCTTGGAGTTTAAATCTATAATAAGCTGTGTTTGAATCAGCTTGTATAGGGTCAACTGTGACTTGAGTAGTCATATTTTCCCATTCATATAAGTCATAACTTTGTTGAAGGGTAAGTCCAAGTTGAGCGTATCCATCGGCAACTTCAATCATTGTAGAGCCGGGTCTTAAATCTCTAATTTGGTTTAAAGTATACACATTGTTCAGCAACACCGATAATGTATTGCCCGCATCGGCGCCATCATTTGGATTACCTCCAAATTTGTCTTCAAGAGCATCTGGCATATTATCATTATCATTATCTAAAAGAGCTAGAGGATTGGTAGGTTCTTCATGAGGAACTGGTTCTGTAGGAGTATAAGCTGCAATTGCAGACTGGATTTCCGATGAAGTTGGAAGAGCATAATTACTTCCAGTAAATATATCAGGCGCTATCTCCAGCATTACTTCCTCTGCATCAGCTAAACCATCATTATCTAAGTCAATATAACCTGGATAAAGTATGAATTCACGTGGTCCTTCATTAGACATATTATCTATACCAATTCCACTGTACTCATCGTTGAAGATAAAACTAAAGAAAGAGTCACTATTGTTGATAGGATCATAGTAATCTCTACCATTTTCATACCTGTACCTATGTGTTGAGTAATTATTGCCGCTATCCAACATAATAGCATCGCTATTAGTTAAATAATAAAAAAACACAAAATCTCTGGCCATACCTGAATTAGTAGATTTTTCAACAAGAAGATTACCCTTTAAACTATCTGGGAGAAATGTTGAAAATAACGACTGAGCAGAAGATATTGAATTCGAAGTTAGAGGCACAGGGTACGATATATTTGTATGTCCATCCGCACCACCTGGATTATTATTTGCATTTGATATATCCAGTCGATCAATAGTCCCATTACTATTCATATCTAAGAGATCATTATAATAGTAAAATGTACCTGTACTCGTCCCAGTCATATAGTTCTCATTTTGCCAAGTCCCTTTAAAAGGTTCATTATATGATAGGGTAATATTATCATCTGAGCCGAAAATATAATCGTTACCAGTGCCACTATTGTTGAGACGATCCAGCTCACCGGTGAAGGGATTAAAATCATCGTCATTGGAGACGAGGATAGATTTATGCAAAGATCCATTGCTGTTATAAATTGCTAAGACGTTTCCCATAAAAGAAGCAGGTAATAAGTCTTTCACCAGACCGTATTGCTCCATTAATTCAATCTGGCGATTACCTGGAATGTCCCCTTCTGCATCTAATAAATCCTCGGAATCAATTATTGCCTGCTTCAATGCAAAAGGGCTTTGTCCAATAAATGGCTTTAAACTATATTGAAAACCGCCGTCTGTTTCTCCTGTTAGATTACTAAAATTATCAAAGCCATCAATGGATTGAATTAGTGAATCGATTGAAGTATTCAGATCAGCAAGCTCTCCGGGATCAGAGTATTCAGATCGCTCAATTAAAAAATCTGCATTATCAGCAACAGGATCGCCCCTGCTCCAAATAGTATTAAAACTATACCTAAATTCTGATAAAGTGGACTCAAAATCTGTAGATGCGGACAATTGGTCAGCAATCCTAGATGGATTAGCTTCTAGAAAATTTGAAAATACACTAAAGAATGATTTAGCGCTATCGTAAACATCCATACCAGACAACTCCTCATAGTCATAATTTATTCCAATGTCATATTGGTCACTTACGCTTAAATATAATTCAATAATACCTAGTATAGATTTTAAAGCTAGAGCATCCCAGTACTGAATAATAATATCATCGTAAGTGTCTGCTAGAATCGCAGATCCAGTAGAAGGATCTATGCTAGTTTCCGCACTTTCTCCTAAATAAAATTGTGAATCTATAACAACTTCATCCCCAATATTGAAATTTTCTAGATTACTAATTAACTTATCGAGTAGTTCTCTTACTGGTAAATCTTTTCTTTTAAAAACAGCAAATATATCATCTATTGTAATATTGTTACCTAAATCCGGATAAGTCATATTGTAAGCTATTCCTAATTCAGGTCCTGGGCTAAAAGCATAAGGGTCTGTAGGTCTTATTCCAGGCCCACTTGAACTTGAGCCCATGTAATTAGGCACACTGACAAATGAGAGTTTGTCGCCATTTTGTAGATATAATGGAATGCTTCCAGGTAGTGTACCCCATATCTGGGATCCATACATATCGCTACGGACATTCCGGTATAATTTATAAGAACCATCATAAATTTCCCCAATTTCAGTTCCATTTAAATAAATATCGATGATTCCGGATTCGTAGGTATCAATTTCGAAATTAACCTGCTTAGGATTTACATCAGTATAGGTAAAACTTATAGCAGAATAATCATTGGTCGGGTAATAGAATCCATTATTTAAATTAAATACACTTTTGTTTACTGGTTCGATACTCATATCAAAAATACTTGTATATCGATAAGAATCCTTTGGGTCTTTTGATGGAAATTTAATTTCTGGGTAATGTACCCAATATCCAATTATTGAGCTCATACCATCGGTAGAAATTAACTGAATTTCTGTAGGTTCTATTTCTTGTTTTGTTTCATCATAGTCAAAAGAGTCCAATGTTCTGGAGCTATTGGCGTTGAAATTATCTATTAAATAATTTGGAAAAGTGTCTTCAAAAAATAATCCGATATCAGAGAAACACTTAAAAGTATATGCCCTAGGATCTCCGGGATTGCTATTTAAGTATGTAGAAATGTACTGATTTGCTTCAACAAAATCTCCAGATTTAATTTTAGTCTTAGCTTCATCAATCAAATCTGCCGTAAGCACATTGACCACGAAAATTAAAACAGTTAATGCTGTAAATCTATTCATAATAGATAAATTCAATAATATAATATTCTAGGCGAAGCAATTAAAATCCTATTAGAAGGTACTTCAAATGGGCCAATTTTTCTTTTACCAATTTTGAGTCCATCACTCTCAAATTTAATAATCTTTTCACCATTTTTATCAAATAGAAATAATTTGATTTCTTTTATTTCCTTAATTTTTAATTTCGTATGAAATTTAATGTAATTAGTAAGTTTGTTAGGCTTTTCTGCAGACGGAGCGTATTTTTTGAGTGTTTCTAGCAAATGAGCTATTCTGTAATATTTTGATGATCCGTCATTAAAAATTAATTTTACTTTAGAGGTATAAGACAAATTTTCTACAGATTTAGCTAGACTGTAAGTACTAACCTTTTGCTCAAATGTTAGTGTATTCAAAAGTGCATCACCTATTTGATTTGCAGGATCCTGCATCCCCAACAAAGGCAGTGCTGATAGAAAAATAATAATAATATTAAATTTAATCATTTATAGAAATTTAAAAACTTATCATATTTCTGTAAGGCCTAACACATACATAGTGTATAAACACAGCTGCTAAATATAATTTATAGAAACATATTTATATAGGGCGTCTCTAGTCTTAGATGAATTACTTTTTCTTCTTTGTGTTTTTCGAATCTAAGTGAATCAGACCCTTCGGATTGAGTTTTAAAAAGTCCCGATGCATTTGCTGTATCTTAGCGGAGAACTCTGGGTTCCCCATTAAGTCGTTTGTCTCGAAGGGGTCTTGCTCTAGATTGTAGAACTCATGAGGCTGCCCATCTCTTTTTAAAATCAACTTCCAAGCCTCATCACGGTAAGAGAGGTCTCCTTTCCCCTTGATTGTCTGCGTCATTAAGGTGATGCGGTGAGGAGTCGACATACTACCCTTCAGTTGGGGTTCAAAGCTAATGCTATCGCGAGCTTGCTCTGCGGACACCTCAACGCCAAGCAGGTCACACAGAGTCTTATACAAATCCTGAATGCCGGTTAGATGCGGGTACACCTCTCCACTCAAAACTCCTCCCATAGGCCAACTCATTATCATCGGAATGCGGTGCCCGCCTTCGTAAATCGACACTTTGTTACCACGGTAACCACCACTCGCATCATGGCCCAAATGATCGGAATAGCTTAGGCCCCCATTATCGCTAGCGAAAATTACGAGGGTATTTTCCAACAGTCCGTGCGCCTCAATTTCTGTAAGAAGCTTACCAACGATCAAATCGAGTTCGTAGAGCATATCAAGGTGCTCTGAGGGGAATTGCCCCTTAACGGGCGTTCCGAAAAAATTAATCGGTGGTGAGTGAGGAATGTGTGCCGTCTCGGTGCAAAAATGCATAAAGAATGGCTTCTCGTTTCCGCTGGCTTTATTCTCGGCCACATGCCGATCTAAAAATGCGATCGCTTTATTCACCATATCAATCGCGTAATTGTTACTCTCCCAGCTTGGAACACCGAAACCATCATGCTTTGGACTGATTTTGGAAACCCCGTTATCATTCGGATATTCGCCAGCCTTCCAGTCCACCAAACTTTCCTGCTCACCGATCATCAAATCGTTCTCAAAGTAGGCATAAGGATTATCCTGAATGCCCGCAGGTGTGGTAAAACTGTAATTAAAGCCCAGATCCCTAGGTCCACCTACGAGTGGCTTAGATAAATCAATCGTATCTAGAGGTGGGTGCCAGCTTTCGTCAAATCCGGCACTTGGGTCTCTCGGATACACATGTGCCCCCGTGTGCACCTTACCAAACATGGCAGTGTGATAGCCCGCACCCATCAGGATTTGCGCAAGTGTTAGCTGCCCTTTCTTAAACTGTGTGCCACCATTGTAATTCCAAGTACCGTAGGGCCGACGACCGCGCCAAGGATAGTTACCGCTTAACAAGCTATAGCGCGTCGGCGCGCAGACTGAACTAGTCGAGTGCGCATCCAAAAAACGTAGACCATTGTCAGCTAAGTACTGAATGTTGGGCATCGGCACCATCGCGTGTGAATAGTTCGCAGGGATGTCGCCGAAGCCAACATCGTCTGCAAGTATAATCAACACATTTGGTTGCACCTGCGCCGTCAGTCCAATACACGCTGAACAAAGCGTAAGCACGACAGCCACAGCTATTTTAAGTGAGGTATTCATATTTAAATTAATGAAAGAAAACCATTTTCGGATAATCATCCAAAGCGTGGAATGAAACAAGTGGGGAACAACATAGCCAATACATGAAAATTACTACAACCTACTTCTGATTCTTCCTTTTCTTGATCCAGGCATCCGAATGTGTTAGCCCTAAAAAGGCTGGGTCCTGAAGCTCAGATGTCCATTCGTTGAGTATTTTACCCAACTGCTCCAACTTTTCGGGGTGAGCGTTGGCAATGTTATTGGTTTCGCCAATGTCTTCAGAAAGCTCATATAATTGAGGTTTCGCATTCGCTTTGTGTATGACCAACTTGTAATCGTGATACCGAATCGCGTAACGCTGTTGGTCATATTTACGCAGGTAAATTGCTTCATGCGGTACACCAGTATTCTCACCATTAACGAATGGCACTAGGTTAACACCGTCCAGCGGCCGCCCTTGATTTGCTGGTGCGTTATTCAAACCTGCAATCGTAGCAAAGATATCCAGTGATATCACCGGTAGATCGTAAACAATGCCCGCCTTAAAGGCAGATGGCCAACGCGCTGCCATAGGTACCCGGAAGCCACCTTCCCAAATATCACCTTTCTGGCCGCGAAGAGGTTTATTGTTGGACGCATTTTTTTTGGAAACACCGCCATTGTCGGAAAGAAAGAATATAATCGTGTCATCCTCGATCCCGAGTTCATCGAGTGTAGCCAGCAGCTCACCGACCCCATCATCAACTGCGCTCACCATTGCCGCATAGGTGCGGCGCTTGGGATCTTCGATATGATTAAAGCGGGACAAATACTCTTCGGTTGCCTCAAGCGGAAGGTGCGGCGCGTTGTAGGATAGAAAAAGGAAGAAAGGCTTATCCTGATTACGCTTCACAAAATCCACGGCCTCATCTGAAAATTCATCTGTCAAATACTGATCCGTCTCCACTGTCTGGTGGTCACGAACAATATAGGTGAAATAACTCTCATAGTCACTCATAGGCTCGAAGATATCACGATCAGTCAATAGCTCGGGAAAATAGCGGTGGCCGCCGCCAAGGTGGCCATAAAACTCATTAAATCCGCGGTTCAAAGGGTGATTCACAGGGTGTGAACCGAGGTGCCACTTACCGATAATACCGCAATGGTAGCCTACCTGCTCCAGAGACTCTGCCAGCGTCATCTCTTCCTGAGGCAAGCCCATGTTTGGGTCGGTGGGATCATACTGTGGGTTACGCTCAAAGCCAAAACGCTGCGCATAGCGACCGGTCATAAAACCAGCTCGACTGGGACCGCAGACTGGGTAACTAACATATGCATTAGTAAATTTCACACCTTCATCTGCGATGCGATCAATCCCCGGCGTGGGAATATCCTCACAACCATTGAAACCTAAGTCTGAATATCCAAGGTCATCACACATGATGACTATAAGATTCGGATTTTTCGAAGCCTGTGCATTTGAAAGCAGGAACGAACTACCTAGCAAAGTTAGGATATGGAGTAATTTAATCTGAGATCTCATAGTTATTATTTCTTTATACGATTTTAAAAGGTACTACCTTCGGATGGCTAATGTATCTAAATGAGTCATGCGTTTAACCTCAACTTTCATTTTGGCCGCAACTTCAGGATGCTGTTTGACGACATTATCCCACTCTAGCGGGTCGATTTGGTGATTATAGAGTTCTTCCATCCCGTTATTATAAATAATATAGCGCCAGTCAGTGGAGCGTAATGACCAGTTTTGCGCTGCGGGATTCCAGCGTTCTTCGGGCTTGAAATTTCCGGCCTTTTGCCCGCCATACACCATACTAAGGGCTGCGTCCGGACCATCCCATTGACCTGCCTCAGGTTCCTCAAGTAGAGGCCGTAGACTGAAACCATCGAGCGGAACACCTTTTTCGTTCTTTCGATTATCCGCCTGAATACCGCACAAATCAATCAGCGTGGGATACAGATCAATCAGAGAAACCGGTTGCTTCACCTCGGCCCCCGCCTTCGCGACTCTCGGGGCATGAATTATCAACGGAATGCGTGTGCTCCCTTCCCAAGGGCTATGCTTAAAGAGAAAATCTTTCTGCCCCATATCCCAACCATGATCGCTGGTGACGATGATAATTGTATTTTCACTGAGCCCGTTACTCTCAATCGCATCGATCACTTGGCCGATACACTCATCCACTGCATTTACACTTGCGAGATATGCCTGCGTAAATGTGAGGATCGCAGTCTCCATATCTGGATATGACGCAACTAGATCACGGAAATATTTGGGCCCCTTCATTGTGTCCTCAAAGACGTCGAGATAGTGCGTATCTTCCGCATCGCCCGGCTTAATGATCGGCATAGTCAATTCATCGATCGGGAAACGATCGAAGAAGCGCTGTTGTACATGCAGTGGAGTGTGTGGACGAATAAAACCAACACCTACGAAGAACGGCTGTCCGCTATCAGCTTCAGCCAAATCTGTAATGCGCTCACTGGCCCACTTGGCATTTTTTTCATCGGGTGTTAAATCCAGATTATCAGGGTCCGAATAATTAAAGCGTTTCGTATCATTCCACGCACCGGTCACCCAACCACTACCAGGCTTATCCTGTCCTTCGAATGGAATATTCTCGAGTGGCCCATATGAGCCATCAACAGGACCGATGTCATTGTAAGGCTTCGGGACGTCCGAATGTGCCACACGATCTTTACCATCGAAAGCGAAAGGACCATAATCCGCTTTATTTGCAAACTCTGACCAATCTGAACGACGATGAAAGTGCATCATCTTACCAGAGCCTGCGACAGTGTAGCCTGCATCCTTAAAGAACTCCATGAGAGTCTTCGAATTCTTCAAGATTGGATTATCATACCACTTCGCCCAGAACAAATTTCCCGAAGTATGCGCATAGATGCCGGTCAGGAAACTGCCCCTTGAGGGCGCGCATACTGGAACATTACTATAAGCAGAGGTGAAGCGAACACCACTCTCAGCCAATTTCGCCATATTGGGCGTCTTCGTTTGAGGGTGGCCACCAAAGCCTTCCACATAATCGTTAAGGTCATCGCATACAATCAGGACGACATTTGGACGCGATGGATCCACACTCGCAGCCTCAACCGATAATATACCATTCGATAGATGCGCAGTCGTAGCTGCAACAAGCGCAAGCAGACTCATAGGGGGCAATTTTATCATAACTTTAAAAGTAACTATATTTATATAAATAAAGACCAGGCATAAATCAGACAGTTCCTCGACGTTCTTCTAAGGTACGACGAGTTTGCTCGGCTTTTGCCTTAGTAATAGGGTATAGCGTCAGTAAACCGAGTGCAATTGCATTGGGAATCATACCGCCAAGCACCATCACAATACGCATGCCCAAGAAAGTGCTCTCAGTTTGATTACCACCAAGATCCGCATCAAAACCGACCATCACAAGTGAGACACCGCCAATAAGCATACTTGCGGAGATCGCAGCCTTACTCACCCATCCGAAAACGGCGGCAAACATACCTTCACGTCGGTTACCGTGTTTCAATTCGTCATCATCGCAGACATCCGCCATCATTGACTGCATAACAGTGCCAACAGCAATCCAGTAAAGTGAACCAAAAATAGCATCGAAGAAGATGAACTGGTGTAATCCAGGGTTATAAACAAACCACCGGATCACCCCGTTGATAATGACCAAAACGTACACTGTGCGCAAGGTAATGAGCTTGCTGGTGCGCTTACTAAACCAAAGCATCACAGGAATCCCAATAAAGCCACAAACCGCGTAAGACATAGAGAGATACCACTTCCAAAGCGAACCAACAACTATGTCTCCATCAAACATGTAGTAAACAAGTAGGTAGTAATCAAGAGTGCTCCCGAAGAAGCCCGCAATAATCTGTAGCAATGTAAGGGTGATCAAAACCGCAAAGGCTTTATTGCTGAACGTTTGGCCAACAGTCTTCCAAAAGCCCGCTACTTTATGCACTTTCTCTCCTTTAATCTTAGCTTTGTAGTAGCGCTCTTTTCCGAAAAGCCCAGGCATCAAACCAAAAAGCATAATCATGAGAATCGCGACCCCCCACATAACCGCACGAATCGAATCAACCTGCGTACTGAAAATTCCCCAGGTCACGAGCATCCCTGCAACAGGAATTAAACCTTGGTAAGTAAACTCTGAGACCTTAGTCCAAAGAGTAACGTGTCCCATCACCGTAGTCCGCTCATTATAGTTTGGTGTCAGCTCATACGTAAGACTAGTAAAGGGAACCGCAAAAACCGTAAAACAGGTATAAAAGATCAGCGAACCAATCAAAAACCATGCCATGATACCACCTTCACTCCAAGTCGTCGGCACCATCCAAATCATGCCGAAAGACAATCCCATAAGAATCGCGCCTAAAATGATAAATGGACGACGTCGGCCTAAGTTTGAGTGATACCGATCGGAAATACGCCCCATAATTGGGTCAGTCAGCGCATCCCAAATTCGGGGAATTGCTAAGGCAAGGCCAAGCAGAGCGGGGTTAACGCCAAGAATCATATTAAAAAACGGCATAGCCGTCGCTTTCACGGTTGTGTTACCATGAAACATGGTCATTCCGCCCATACCGACCAGAATCTTTTCTCGTAGAGGAACGACCTGAACCTCCTGACGCCCTTCCGATGCTTCGATGCTAGCGCTGATTTCTGTATTCAAATTTGAAGCCTGCGCTTCCCTGTCATTATCATCTAAAGTATTCGGATCCTTCATGGGGTATTTTTATTTCTTGGGATAATGAATCGAATTTGATGCCAAAATCATTCGGTCGAGTGGCGGAGAGGGTACATCTGATTGGCGGTACTTTGAATCGCTTCTGTAAGCGTCTCGTAAACACGATCCACGATGCTCACGAAACCAATGCGGTAATTCTCACCATCGTAGCGACCGGTAGTCGGATGATCCGCCCACTTAAACCAATGCGCGCCAACAAAGCTAGGATGCGCAACGGCCTCTGTAACATACAATTGATAGAGCTCTGCCTGATGTTCCAGTGAATTGCAGGCAACCAAACCAGAACCCCAAACACCATGTGAACCAGTGCCGAAGTGAAATTCACCGATCAAAATGGGACGATCTACCTCTTGATCAGTCACAATATCATGGATCGAATTTTTATAGATATTATAGCTCATAACATCGACGTAACGAGAGGCGGCATTCTGCACGATAACGTTCTTACGATTATAAATATTGCCATGGAAACGACAACCAAGATACAGATGTCCCGGGAAGTATCTCTCTAAGGCCGCAGCGCAATAAGCAAAATACGTATTTGCATGAAAATTTACATAGAGTTCAAGGTCACGGAGGTAGGCGTCGTTCGCTGCGCCACGGGCTAAGCTACGAATAGAATCAAAGCTCTCAAAGTCAGCTCTCCAAGCCCTATTGAGTGATTCAATCCCGCCGTATTTTTTAGCCAACATATCTACCATGGCTTTTTTTGCAGGCACCGAAATTTTGAGGTCGATCACTTCGCGTGCAACTTGAGTCCCCTTTCCCCAAGACAGCTCATTATCAATAAAAATACCCAAGTTCCAAGCGTCACCCGAATAAATCGTTGCAGCAGTCTCTAGCTCTTGTAGTAAACTTTTGCGAAATACCAGCGAGAATGGATCCGGAATTTTTTCGAGCCTACCAAGACCCTGCAACTCCGGGTGAATGATGATTGTGTAGGGGACTTTTCCATGGCCAAGAACTGACTTAACCGACCAAGCCCCAGCTGTGTTCAGACCCCAGGAGCGCATGCGTCCAAAAGTTACCTGCTGATTCGCCTCTTCCCAGCCTTCGCCATATTTGCGATATAAATTCCCAAGAGTGAAATCATACCCATAGCTCAAATTTTCCACACGCCAAAAATCGTCATTACTCAGTTTAGGGAAAAAGCGCTCACGCCCTTTAATGGGTGTAACCGCACCACCACCGACTCCCGTCACTCCCAGCGACCAGAACAGATAGCCCTCCGGATCAACAAACCACCACTTACCATCGACCATTTTGGTGTAGAAATGTCCCGTCGCATCGAAACGTGGGCCACCTTTCCAACCACCATATTCAGTAAAGCCAGCCATAACAGGATGGTTCGTAAACTCTGCCAAGTCGCGAGCTCCATCGGAAGCTAACTCAGAAACGCTGTGAACACGTCCGTCCCAATCTTGATCAACCAGTTGCCCCATCGTATCCAACAACGGCTGCGGTAAATCATCCGGCGTAAGCGAATCGCTAGTGTAGGCACCACTCCCACGTAGCTTAGATATATGTAGCTTGCCCTGACCCGAGGGCAAGTCATGCCAATTAATCTTTAGCTCAACTATTCGTATATTTGAAGTATCCAAATAACGCCAATTACTAAAATGCCCACCAGGTAGACCACGGATGCGTCCGAAAGTCTCACGCCACGCACTTTCCTCAGGGAAATATTTCCGATTCAATAAAACCTTTAATTCTTCCGCCTCAGCCGGCTGAAGGAGAAAACGCCCGGAAGCATAATGCTCGTTCTTCACCGCCTCGCTAGTCGCAATCATTCGGACATCCAATCGTGCATTCGAAAGGTTTTGCAAATCTACGGCGGCATGCGTGAAACGGGATAAATCAACAGGACTCTGACAGAGATTAAACGAAACAATCCCCTCGCCTTGAGGTGCATTCATATGAAGCTCATAAATGTTATTACTTACAGCCCGTAAGCTCAGATCACCGCTCACCTTGACCTCATCATCAACAGCACTTCCAGCGCTTAAGTTGGCGTTGAGAAAAAAAATGCTGGCTAAGCAGAAAAGGAGAATGCTCTTAAGACTTAATAATGAAGAACTCATAATCAGTAATGCTCCGGTGTTAACAATTTTTTAATAACACCAGACAACTAACAAACAATCAATGAGCAGGGTTCAATTAGCAAGTCGAAGTAGCGCTATGTTATATGAGACAATAGTCATTAGATCGCGCCAGCTACAAAAAGAATGTAAATTGGCGAAATTATAGTGATAGAACCAAATCTGGCAGGTGACCATCCAAACTTGATAGATCAAATCAACGCATTTCAAGCAATTGTCCCCTTCAGACTGGAAGTATTCAACAAACCAAATTGATAACTTCACCTGACTTTCTGATTTGGTTAATACCCTTAGAGCTTTAAAATTGTGACCTAGACACAAAGAGAAGAGCACAGTACTCTAAATAATCATATGCAGTTAGCAAAGAATAGTACTGCCTCGCAAGATCGTATACCTTGGTCGGTTCTGATCGCTTATGGTAGTGGTGGCATTATACCGATCGCCCTATTTAATATCGCGGGGCAATTAATGGGCTTAATTGGTAACATAGGCCTCGGCCTGAGTGCTTTTTGGCTCGGTGTGATAATGATATTCCCGCGCCTATGGGATGCAGTATCTGACCCCATAATAGGGCATTTCTCGGACAATACCCGCACACGTTGGGGACGACGACGTCCTTACATATTCGCCGGTGGTCTTTTAGTTATAATCAGCTTCGCTGGCATGTGGTGGGTGCCCGAAGGTATTGGTGAATGGGGGCAGCTCGCGTTCATTTTCACAGCACTATTAATTTTCTTCACGGCGTGCACGATGTTTGAGATCCCACACGGTGCGCTCGGTATGGAGATGTCAAAAGATCCACACGAGCGCACCCGCTTATTTAGCTCCAAGAGCTTCTTCGGAAACCTTTTTGCTATGGGTACTCCATGGCTACTTTACTTAGCAGGAATGGAAGTGGTGCGAGGCACAGGAGGCACCTTAATCGACGGCATGCGCTACCTTTCACTAATTATTGCGATCGTGATGCTACCACTCCTATTTTGGTGGTTTTTTGCTATACGCGAGCCTGGATATACTTCTACCCGAAATCAGCAGCGCACACAGTTCTGGAGCAATATGAAGTTAGCACTTCGCAACAAGACATTCCTCTGCCTTGTGCTCATAGTATTTACATTAGCGATAGGCTTCAACTTCGTTGCCATATTTAACTATTATATATCAATTTACTATCTTTTTGGTGGTGACCAATACGCAGCTGGTGCACTTCTCGGCATCAACGGCACTGTATGGGCAGTCACTGGATTAATCGCAGTCTTTCCCCTAAACTGGGTCAGTCCTCGAATCGGCAAGCGCCGGACGATGCTATTATCTATCGGGCTAATGTGCGCAGCGCAGCTCTCTAAAATCGTATGTTATAATCCAGACTACCCCTATTTAGTAATCATTCCCACCATTCTATTGTCTGCGGGAATGCTAATGTTTTTTACACTGGGAGCCTCAATGCTAGGAGACATCTGCGACGAAGATGAGCTAAATACTGGTACACGCTCTGAGGGCAGTTATTATTCTGTCTACTGGTGGTTCATTAAGATGGGTACCGCATTCGCTAGCTTTGTCACAGGGGCATTACTAATGGCTACGCAGTTTGACGAAGCTCAAAGCCAGCAAACCGCGAAATTATATGGTTGCTATGAGGTAGCACTGAAAGACTCCAGAACTTGGTCCTATGAAGGGGAGCCTGAAGTCGCTGAAACCAGCAAAGAAAGACTCGAGCTCTGGATCAATCAACTCCTAGGCAAAACAAAAGATCTCTCTATAAAAACGACTACGCAGGAGCGCTTGTTTAAATTCGAAGCACAGATCAGTGAGTCCCTAAGGCAGGCAAAAGAATTCGAAGATACTGTACTGTTTTCCAATGGTGAAAGTATAAAAGATACGACTCATAGTAAGCAGCTAAAAAGCACACTCCTAAAGGTCATCGAAGAGACCGAATCACTACAAAAAAGAGCCGAAGAATTAGTTGATAAGCCAGATATACTTTACGAAAATATTGAGAATATCCTACATAGTTCCACTGCGCTCTCGGTACAAAAACCACGCACATTACTACTACTGCGTATTATCGAGATTGGGCTCCCCCTACTCCTGAGCCTCGTCTCAATTGCATTCACACTACTTTACCCACTCAGCGACGAGCGTTGCTACGAAATCAAGTCAAAGCTAGAGACACGTAAACTCAATATAAACTAATTCTTTATGAAAAAAACAAGGCATCACGTTTTAATCTGCACACTAGGAATACTGATCAGCACCTTAGTATTCACAAATGTAGAAATGTCAGCTCAAACTAGCGAGAGACTAATTAACGGCGATTTCGAAATTGGAATTCCGACTATAGATAAATCCCCCTCTTTTAACTGCAAGGGATGGCGCCGGAAAATGTGGAGGGAAGGCAATTTCAACTCATGGCTCACTGATGCTAAGTTAGATCCCAGAATTGGCAGCGCTAACCAAGCCCTGCAATTTCGTTGGGGAGCTACGACTATTCATCAATTCTTTAGTGCGCGCGCTCAGAGCGACTATCAGTTCGGTGTGGATACCTTAAATACTGGGGACATAAAAAGTGCCTGGAACCCACGAATCAGTGTTCAATGGTATAATTCGGAGCACCTGCCCATCGGTAATCCAGTCGTGATCGATGAGGCTGATGTCACAAAGTCACCGATCAAAACATGGCATCGCCTCGAAGGTTCTGCAGACGCGCCAAAGGACACAGCTTACGGACAATTTATCATTGAAATAATTAAGCGTAAGGAAGGTGCTTATTTTCAGGCAACCTACTTTGATAACGCATCTGTGACCGGGCAAAATGGAAATAAAAACCGACCACCCTCTTTTATTAGTAGCCCATACCCACTGCAATTAGACAGTATTTCCGAGTCCACACTCTATGAAGATAGCTTGCACAAATACGCTGACGACCTTGATCAAGACCCACTGAAATTTACATTAATTAAAGGTCCTGCCTGGTTACAAATCGAGCCATCTGGTGCGATGCAAGCGAGCCCAGAAATCGCGGACATCGGAAAACATTTAATAACGGTGAAAGTCGACGACCAACGTGGCGGTACGGATACCCAGTCGCTGCAAATCGAAGTCGTAGGTCACTTACGCCTGGCTAATCTCTTCGACGATGAAATGGTGCTACAGCGTGGCGCACTCATTCCAATATGGGGGCAAGCTTTGCCCAATAAAGCAGTGACCGTTTCCATTGGCAGCGAGGTTGAAGTAAAGGGTAGGTCTGATGCTCTAGGCAATTGGAAGGTACAAATACCTGCTATGAGAGCGACTCGACAGGGAGCCACTACGCTCACAGTCACAAGCGGCCCAAGAAGGATACACTTTACTAACATTCTTATTGGCGATCTCTGGATATGTTCCGGGCAATCGAATATGGCATGGGCACTTAAAAACACCGATAACTTAGCCTCTGCTACTGCTGCTGCCAACCACCCGAACCTACGTATTGTGCAAACTCCCGATACCTCTAGCAGCACATCGTGGAGTGACCTTAATGAGCGAGCTAATTGGCAAGTCGCTGGGCCAGATACTATCAAAGACTTCTCAGCGGTCGCCTACTACTTTGGCAAGGAGCTACTCAGCGAAGGTATTCCCATCGGCTTGATCAACTCCAGCCAAGGCGGCTCTCGTATTGAATCTTGGACTGCATCCCTTCCCAACTCTACAAAGAAAACCTTCTTTAATTCACGCATTATGCCCTACACATATATGCCAATTACTGGCGCGATTTGGTATCAAGGGGAGTCCAACATTAAGGATGGCGCATCCTACACAGAAAAAATGGTCAAACTTGTTCATAACTGGCGAGATGCATGGGGCCGAAGTCCAAAGCAATTTCCCTTCTATTTTGTTCAGCTAGCTCCATTTATATACAAGCATGGTAACGATGAATTACTTCCCGAATTTTGGATCGCGCAAGCCACAGCAGAGGAGCAAATTCCCAACACAGCAATGGCTGTCATTAACGATATCGGAAACCTAAGTGATATCCACCCTCGTAACAAAGCACCTGTTGGGAAACGCCTAGGACTGCTTGCCAAACACAACACCTACGGCCATGAGGATTCCATCGCTTATAGCCCTAAGCCTGCTTCGATCGAAACAAGCGGTAAGTATCTACGAGTTACCTTTACCCATACTGGCACTGGCCTCTCTAGCCGAGGCGGTACTGCTCTACAAGGATTCGAAGTCGCTGGGCAAGATGGTAAGTTCGCAGAAGCAGTCGCGCGAATTGATGGCGATGCTGTCGTCTTGAGCGCCCCTTTAATTCAAAATCCAGCGCACGTACGTTTTGGATGGAACCCGGCAGTGCAAGCAAACCTTGTAAATAGTGCAGGACTACCAAGTGGTACCTTCAAATTATCAAAATAAATAGTATTTATTTTTTTACTGGGCTTTCTTTTTCTACTTAAACTGTATCAAACTTATCCTAATTACTACTGTGCGTAAATTCCCGATTCTTTTACTGGCTTTCCTGCTACTGCTCCTAGGCATCACCAGTAGCTATGCCACGACATCTGTAAAGAAAATCATAGAACTGGAAGCCTTACCGCGCATGTTACGTGTGGACCTGATCTGGCCTAATATGGGCGAGGGATTGCACTACGAAGTAGAGCGCGCGCAGAACAAAGGTGGACCCTTTTTGCAGCTGGATCACATCACGCCGACAGTGCACCTGTTCTCGGACTATATCGGCGAGGCAGGCATCACGCATTACTACCGTGTACGATCTATTAATCCAGTTAACGGGCGCACTGGCATATGGTCTTCCACAGTGAGTGCAACCAGCACTGAATTCGATAGTGAGGGCTTTTTGACCGAAGTCCAAGAGGCAGGCTTTCGATACTTTTACAATTATGCTTATCCTGAGAGCCATCTACCGCGCGAGGGTATAAAGGCGAAAAAATCCTGGCATCCCAAACTCATGTCTGCGGTATCCACTGGCATGTATTTCTTCAATATTGCAGTTGGAATTGAACGCGGCTTTATCACCCGAGCAGAAGGTGCGGCTCACACCGAAGTATTACTAAATTTCCTACATGATAAAACCGATCGTTTCTATGGCGCATACCCACACTGGATCGATGGCGATAGTGGCAAGGTTCGACCCTTCTCAAGTACCGATAATGGCTCGGACCTAGTCGAGAGCGG
>CAJWHF010000024.1 GCA_913041275.1 uncultured Opitutia bacterium | reverse complement strand
AGTTAATAAACAAGTACTTATAAATTATATTATAATAAGTTTCATAATTGTGCATAAATTATTCAAAAAAAGGTCTTTCTTTATAAGTCCAGTGTGGTATAAATGTACTCTACAAATTTCCCAAATACCCTGCATTCCCAATTTCAACAAACCCCTACTTATATGAAAGTTACCTCAATACTCAAACTCTCAGCCGCATTGGTTGCTCTTAGTAGCTATGCGAACGCCGTGAATATTTTTGACTTCACAGCCGTCACTAATACATATCCAACAGCCACTGAAGACGGTGGAAATGGAAGCGGTTGGGGATCTGGCATAACCACAAATTTCAACGGCGCGGCCTCTGTCGTCAACACAGGTGACGTAAATACAAGTTCAGGGAACAATCCTCAAACTACCACATACAATGGACCGACTTTCTATGCGGGAGTAACTCGTGATCAATATCAAGGTTCTGCTGGTGTTATTCATAACAACGGTAATGGCTTTCGTATTCGCGTGAATAACGTAACCCAAGGTGTCCACAATAACAATGGCGGTGATGTAAATTTCAAAGCGGTATTCATGTTTGATGCTCTTAATGCAGGTTCAAACAATTATGTGTTTGGTGAAACTGACATTTTGACAGCAACAGTTGCGACTCCTAACAATATGAATGTGAGGTCTTCCTTCGCGAGTTATCGTGCAATGGTAAAGGCAGATGGTGAATATTACGCAGGTAGTCTAAATACTATAGATGTGGCTTCATTGACCGGCGCAAATTCATCTACGCACGTAATGACGGAAAATGCTGCAAGTGCTACTTGGACTTTAATGGACAATATGGAGTCAAGTAACAATCAACTCCAAGGTAATACTAATGCCCAAGGTGTAGCAACTCATCCCCAAAACTTGTCTGTAGATGGCACTACAACTGTAGCTGGTTCGACTCTCACTAATATCACACAAGTAGGCTTCCTACTAGAAACAAGCGCTCCTGTGCAAACTGGAGGATACAACTTTGGAGTAAGACAGTTTAGCGCAGATGCATCTGTAGCAGCAGTGCCAGAGCCTAGCACATATGCTCTAATCGCAGGTTGCCTTGCTATGGCTTCTGTAATGATTCGCCGCCGTAAGTAGTAGACGAACAAATTTTAAGTAAGGGATTTAATTTAAAGACCGTGCGCTCATAGCGTACGGTCTTTTTTTATACCTGTATATTTACACTTGTAACTTAGGCCTACTCCATGAACCCAAGAACTAATTTATTTAATCCTTACGCGAGCTAGTACAGAATCAGCGGTCATATATAAATAAGTTTCACCCGGATCAAAAGCGCAGTTTGCTGTCCTGTTTTTCATAATAATTGTACCTAAGTGTTTTCCTGCTGCGTCGATTACCAAAACACCACCGGGACCGGTAGCAAAGATCGCACCGGAAGAGTGGATTTTTAGCCCGTCAAAGAGCCCCTTTCGGTCTTTTGCTAGAGTACTCCCATCAAAAAATAGCGATGTCTCGTAATCCTCAGTGGTAAGATCTATAGCAATAATCACAGGATAAGTACGATCTGAATTGGCTACATATAATGTCTTCTCGTCCAAGGATAATCCAATACCATTAGGCCTAGCAAGTTCCCCATTTATAAGAGTCACCTCTCCATTGGCAGACCATTTGTAAACACCATTACAACTAATCTCTTTTAACGAGTCTTCGTCCTTCCCCTTGAGGCCGTAGGGAGGATCTGTGAAAAAAATCGAGCCGTCTTTACTAACAACTAAATCGTTAGGGCTATTAAATCTTTTCG
Source organism: uncultured Opitutia bacterium (assembly GCA_913041275.1). Taxonomy (GTDB): domain Bacteria; phylum Verrucomicrobiota; class Verrucomicrobiia; order Opitutales; family Coraliomargaritaceae; genus Thalassobacterium. The sequence continues at coordinate 17,911 of CAJWHF010000024.1, read as the reverse complement.
TTTCAAATCGATCTACGACCGTTTCATAGACTGGAATTCTACTCTCCCATTGGTTAAATTTAGCTATTCGCCGGTCTCCTTGCTGGCAAAGTATAAGGTTACCCTTTTGATCTAAAGCTAAGCCATTTGATCCACCTTTTTTTTTATTAGTTGTATAACCCGTATAACCGCTAGGGTCTAAGAAAACTTCTAGTCCTCCTTTTTCAGTCCACAAATAAGCCTTATTCTCCGGAACATCAGAAAATAATACCCCGTTTAGTTTTGGCACCCAAACTGGCCCTTCCGACCAATTAAAACCTGTGGCAAGGACTTCAATACAAGGATCCGAATCAAAGAAGTCACTCATTCTTTGGTCGAGGGTTTCTAGTTTCCCAATTACGGCATCCTCTCCCACAAGTAAACTAACAAACATAAGATAGAGGAAGGCTAGTAGTAGATTATAATTCATAGCTAGTTAAGTAAATCATTAGACAATCTGAAAAACGACTGCGGTGGTGTTATCTTGTCCGTCTGTCTGTACAGATTCTTCGACTAAGCTCGTAGCGACTTCACAAGAATCACTCGGAGAGGATGCGCGAATAATCCGGTTTATACCGCTATTCCAAAGGCCCTCGTTTAGTCCATCGGAACAGATTAAAAAAGTATCGCCTCGTTCATAACGACTCGCGCCCAGCTGAGGATTTAGGTTTTGTGTCTTACCACCTAGTACTTGCTGCAGAGCGTTACGACTAGGGTGACTACGAGCCTGGATCTCGCTGAGTTCACCTGCGCGCACTTGCCACCCTACATTAGTATGGTCGTGGCTGATCTGATCGATACCACCGCCGGTCGGGAGATGGTAAACACGACTGTCCCCGACATGCGCAAAGTAAATCCATTCTGGACGTACCCAGCAAAGGCTTAGGGTAGCGCCCATACCTTCGAGCTCTTTGTAGGCTTGCCCCATATGGCTAAGCTCGTGGTGGATCTTCCTAAATAAATCATTAAGTAAATCCTGCGAGTCTTCTAGGTCCTCAACAGTAGTTGAGCGAAAAGTATCGGGAAATAGCTGAGTGATTTTTTCCACCGCGATTTGGCTAGCAAACTCTCCAGCATTCGCGCCCCCCATGCCATCGCTTACAGCAAAGATAAAGTCGTTCTTCTTTAGGTCAGCCTTACCATGCTTACCCAACCGGCGAACACCCTCCGCATTAATAGCTAGCGCGAGAAAGGCGTCCTCATTATCTGAGCGAAAACGGCCTACATGAGTCTGAGCTGACCATTGTATGTCTTGTCTTTCGAAATCTGCAGAATCCGTCATCTAGTTATTCCCTCCTTCGCGCCATGCGCTGCGATCAGCAATCGACTTTATCTCTGGAGAAGGTGGATAGCCAGGAGCAAGTATTGTCGCAAATTCAAAGTCGATCAGGCAGAAACGACCAATCCTTGCGCTGTAAGTAATATTACGAACTTCTGCGTCCTCGTGACGCACACCGAATTCCTCAAGCTCCTTAAAAATTCTCTTTTTCTTTTGCTCGCTCATACGTTCCACGCGAGCTCCACAGTTAGAGGTCACAAGATAAAGCTCGCCTGCATTGCGATCCAGAATTTTAGGAACGAAGGAACAGTCACGCTCTTCCAGAAATTTTAGCACGCGAAGCTCATTCTCATATCGCTCTTGAGCTTGGGGTCCCTTAAAATATTTATGCACGCGACCATCGTAGCCTATACGAACCATGGCTCGAGCTGTATTTTTTGCTTCCTCCATACTAATTTTTCATTAATTAAATTCAATCTTACAGATATGGAAAGATAAGAACTTAACAAAAAGCTCGCAATATTTAGTAAGAAAACCTTAAAAAAATAGTATGTGAATGCCGTGGTACGCATTCTGCTATATAAATCATTGGTTATTGGCTATCTTCCGTAACCACCCAACTACTCAATAGAAAATAAAACCTGAAATATACTATAAAATGGAAAAGATTAAATTAGAATACCTATGGCTCGATGGTTACACACCTGTACCCAACCTGCGTGGAAAGACTAAGATCGCCTCTGGAGATCCTGCAAATTTTACGCTAGAAGACTGTCCCATGTGGGGCTTCGACGGCAGCTCAACAGAACAAGCAGAAGGAAGTAGCTCAGACTGCCTACTTAAGCCTGTGAGCATTTACCCTGACAGCACTCGCAAGAATGCTTTTCTTGTTATGTGTGAAGTACTTATGCCAGATGGCACAGCACACCCATCAAATGCACGTGCAACGATCCCAGACGACAAGGGTCTCTGGGTAGGGCTTGAGCAGGAATATTTCCTCATGCAAGATGGCCGCGCTCTGGGTTGGCCAGAAGAAGGCTATCCTCAGCCTCAAGGAAAATACTACTGCGGTGCTGGATTCTCCTCAGTAGGAGACATTGCTCGTTCTATCGTCGAAGAGCACCTAGATTTATGCCTAGATGCAGGTATTAACCACGAAGGTATTAATGGTGAAGTCGCCAAGGGTCAGTGGGAATTTCAAATCTTCGGTCAAGGCTCCTACAACGCTTGTGACCAAGTCTGGGTTGCTCGCTACATCTTGCAGCGCCTATGCGAAAAATACGGCGTGGATGTAGAGTACCACTGTAAGCCCTACACAGGTGACTGGAATGGTTCTGGCATGCACTGCAACTTCTCCACCGACTACATGCGCAGCACTGGGGGTAAAGAATACTTCCTTAAGCTCATGGATAAATTCGAAGAGTACAAGGACGAGCACATTGCTGCTTACGGCCCTGATAACCACATGCGCCTTACTGGCCTTCACGAAACACAGTCTATTGATAAGTTCTCGTGGGGTGTGGCAGATCGCGGAGCATCTATCCGTGTGCCTCACGCCTTCGTTAAAGACGATGCATACAAAGGCTATCTGGAAGATCGTAGGCCTAACTCTCAGGGCGATCCTTATCAAATCGTCTCTCGAGTTTCGAAAACTGTCTCTGAAGTCGAAGCAGCCTACAAATAAGCACTCCTTAACAGGAAATAAGCATTACGCTTTATACGACGCCACTCCAATATAGGAGTGGCGTTTTTTTGACGCTTCTAGTCGCATTTAAAGTCATCCATGAAACACTGCTTGCCTCCTAGCGACCTCAAAGCAATCTAGTGGATATGCAATTTATCGACATTAAGGCTATACATGCTCGTAGTAGCGCAGAAATTGACGCCGCCCTAGCAAAGGTGCTCGAACACGGTCGCTATATCAATGGTCCTGAAGTCGACGAACTCGAAGTGAGCCTAGGAACATTCCTAGGTCCAATCGGTCAGCCTGTAAACTGTACAGCCGTAGCGAGTGGGACGATGGCTCTTGAGGTAGCGCTACGCGCCCTAGGCATCGGACCAGGGGACGAAGTCATCACAACGCCCTTTACCTGGATTAGCACTGCAGAGACCGTAGCTCTAGTAGGCGCGACCCCTGTATTCGCAGATATTGAAGCGGACACCTTTAATATTAACCCTATCGAAGTTAAGAAAGCCATAAGCCAGAAAACGAAAGCTATTATTGCAGTCGACCTCTTCGGGCAGATGGCCGACTACTCCGCCCTCGAAGCGATCGCCGAAGAACATAACTTAAAAATTATTGAAGACGCAGCACAGAGCTTTGGGGCGGAACAAAATACTCGTAAAGCTGGCACAGTAGGACATATAGCCACAACTAGTTTTTTTCCTGCCAAACCACTCGGCGGATATGGCGATGGTGGCGCTATATTTACTAGCGATGAATCGTTATCCAAAGACATTCGAGCGATTACTAACCACGGCTGTAAAGAGCGCGAAGAACATTATATACTCGGGACTAATGGCCGTTGCGATAGCCTTCAAGCCGCTATCATACATGCTAAATTTCCAAACTTCCGTGACGAAGAAATACGTCTACGCAAGGAAGTAGCTGCACGCTACACTCAAGCACTCAAAGACCATGTGAGCGTGCCCACCGCGCGCTCTGGTAACAGTCATATTTACGCGCAGTATACAATACGATCCATGGACCGTAATAGCCTTGCGGAAGCACTCAAAAGCAAGGGTATACCTAGCGCCGTCTACTACCGAAAGCCACTACACAAACAGAAAGTGTTTAGCCACCTTCCTACGGCCAAAAAATCTTTTCCTGTCGCTGAAGAAGCCGCAGAACAAGTCATTAGTCTCCCCTTTCATCCCTACCTGCGCGAAACAGATCAAAATCGGATCATCTCGGCAGTTCTCGAGCACGAGTCAGCCTAGAAGACTAGAGCCAAAGGAATTATCTAAGCTGTCGCAGAACTTCGTAAGTTGCTATCCCAACGGAAGTCGAAAGATTCAGAGAGCGTAGTGAATCGTTCGCATGTGGAATAGTAAGTCGTCGACCTTCCAGCTTACTATGGAGCCAAATAGGTGCGCCGTGACCTTCGCTGCCGAACACCAGACCGTCGCCATCGGCAAATTCGGCATCCCAAAAATGACATTTAGCTTTAGTTGTAAATAGCCACAGACGTTTGGGTGATTCTGGGTCAGCCTCAAAGGCATCCCAGTTTTCGTGATGATGGACATCAAGAGAGTCCCAGTAATCCATCCCGCTACGCTTGAGATGCTTTTCTGTTATAGTAAACCCAAGCGGGTGAATCAGATGTAAGCGACTCTCAGTAATAGCGCAGAGACGACCTATATTACCAGTATTCTGCGGAATCTCAGGATTAAAGAGAATGATGTGTAGCATAAATATTATTCGGGGTACTTTACTGTAGGTAATTCAATAATAAACGCAATGTTCTGAACATCTTGGTCAATCTAACTTATCCCATAATACATACGTTAATGCGATAGTACGCGTTAACTATAAATATTTTCTCATAGATTATTTATAAGAAATTAAGGGCTATTTGTTGTGCCAGTATAGTCAGAATCAAGAACATAGAAGTATTAATTTATATCTTATAGCTTGACCCGATCTATACAGCTTCTTGCCTTTGAGAATGCCCGTCTGGTTTAACCCATCTCATACAATCGATCAGGCTCTGCGCGAGGTTGCGGCTCTAATGCCAGAATTCGACCCAGAATTCGACCCAGGCGTACGCCCAGCAGACCCAAGATTTGGTGATTTTCAGGCTAACGGTGTGCTTAGTTTCGCGAAGAAACATCAAGTAAATCCGCGTGAGTTGGCACAATCACTCATAGATGCAGCGCAGGCATCAAATCATTTCGACCCTAATATGGTCGAACTCTCGCTGGCAGGGCCTGGCTTTATTAATTTCAAACTTTCGACCGCCTTCCTTTGGCAGTGGCAGCTAGATTACAGTACCAAGGCCGACTACCAAAGCGGAGCAATGCAATTGAAGAGCGGTCGCAAAGTTGTGATCGATTACCCAAGTGCTAATACCGCGAAGCAAGCACACATAGGACACCTCCGCCCAATGGTGATCGGCCAAGCAATCGCCCGTATACTCGATTTCTGCGGCGCTGAGCTAGTGCGAGATAATCACATTGGAGACTGGGGCACTAATTTTGGCACATTGATCATGAAGATCAAGCGCGATGAGATTGATCTAAATGCACTTAATGAGGATGCGCTGGCTACGCTTGATAAACTCTACAAAGACGGCAGTGCATTGGAGAAAGAGCAACCAGATCTGCGTGATATCTCTCGAAAGGAACTGGTACTTCTCCAAAATGGTGACCCCGATAATACCGCTATTTGGGAACAGATCGTGAAAATATCCAAAATAGCCTTTGAGCAACTTTTCGATCAGATAGGCGTCGAAGTGGACATCACACTAGGCGAGTCTTTTTATCGCAATAAAGTAGACCGAATCTATGAAGAATTAACTGAAATTGGTTTGGCCGAGCACAGCGACGGCGCGCTCGTCGTTTGGCATGACGAGGTCAAAAAATTCTCCCGTGAAAATGAGCGTCCGTACCCCTTTAATATTCGAAAGAGTGATGGAGCAAGTAACTACGCCTCCACAGATCTAGCCACTGTGCTCTACCGCCTCGAAAAGTTTAAGGCTGAGGAGATCATCTACCTGACCGATGCCCGCCAGCAGGACCACTTTGAGCAACTATTCCTTACAACGAATAAATGGTTCAAAGCCAAGGGTTACCCGTTACCCGAGATGCAGCACGTCTTTTGGGGCTCAATACTTGGGGCGGATAAAAAGCCCCTAAAAACTAAGTCAGGCGAATCGATCAAATTACAAGAGCTACTCGATGAAGCCCGTGCCCGCGCATATGAAGTGGTTACAAAAAAGAACCCTGAATTCCCAGAGCAAGAGCGTAAAGCAATCGCAGAATCTGTCGGCATAGGTGCAGTGAAATACGCAGACCTTTCTAGTAACCGCACACAAGACTACGTATTTAGTTGGGAACGACTGCTCAGTTTTGAGGGGAACACTGCGCCTTATTTACTCTACGCGGTCGCTCGAATAAATAGTATCTTCCGTAAAGCTGAAATTGATCCAAGTGAACCACTTATTGGTGCCAGCCCAATTGAAACTGAAGCAGAACTTGCCCTAGCTCGCCGGTTAATGGGCTTTGTTACGGCGCTGGAACTGACTATTAATGACCTACGCCCTCATTTCCTCTGCACTTATTTATATGAATTAGCAGGTACCTACAGCAGCTTTTATAATGCTGACAAGGTGATGGTCTCAGACGAGGCGGTCAAAGCGCGCCGATTGATTCTATGCGCTCGAACTAGGACCGTAATGCAGACAGGCCTAGAATTGTTAGGTATCACAGCGCTTGAGCGGATGTAAGTAGACCAGCGTAATCAGACTCTGAGCCTTATTTGCAGGCTGGTTGATGCAGGCTCATGCAGTGGAGGGCCCCACCTTCTTTGATTATATCGCTGCAATCGACTCCGATAATCTCTCTGTCAGGGAAGCAGCCTTCAATGATCTTTAGCGCTTTAGTATCAGCAATTAGCTGATCATAAGTGGGCACTAACACGGCCCCATTTAGGATCATAAAATTAAGGTAACTAGCCGCTAGAGGCTCACCCTGGTGATCGATTGGAGCAGGTAGCGGTAACGTTACACAATCAAAAGGCTTTCCGCTCATGCTGCAGAATTCCTTTGCGCGACATGCATTCTCAGTTAGGGTATTAAAATTAGGGTCTTCAGGGTTAGTGACTGCTGCTATAAGCATGCCTTCCGAATTAAAAAAACGAGCAAGATTATCGACATGACCATCGGTATCATCACCGGCGAGTCCCTGACGTAGCCATAACACTCTGTCCGCACCCAAGCCATTGATGAGCTGGTCCTCTATTACTTCCACGTTTTGGTCTCTATTGCGGTTGGAGTTCAGCAGTACAGCTTCTGTAGTCAGAATAAAGCCAGCGCCGTTACTTTCGACAGCTCCCCCTTCAAGCACATTATCTGAGGAGAAGGTGCGCAGGCCGAGCTCACTAGCAATCCATGCAGCGGCCGCATTATCCTTTAAATGCTCTGGGAATTTATTTCCCCAGGCATTAAATCTCCAGTCGCTAACACACAGTTCTTGATTCGTGTCATTTTTAAGAAAAATAGGGCCATAATCACGGATCCAAATATCGTCACTTTGGTAGTCATAAAATTCGACTGCAGAAGAGTCGCCGTGGGCAATCATCATCGATCGAAGGATGGACTGCTCTTCCTTAGCGCATAGTACGCGAACCGTTTGAAATCTAGCTGCGAGTACATAGATAGCTGCTAGTTGCTCACGCACACGATCAAAACAGTTAGGCCAAAGACTCCTGCGTACCGGCCAAGCAAACCAAATGGCAGATTGTCGCTCCCACTCAGCAGCGAATCGGTATCCCATTTCCTTAGGTGTTTTCTGGCGTTTCATGAAAGGAAAAAGATAGCCGCGTTAGGTCCTAATCAACGACGCGATTGATAAGTCCGTCGTAGCTTTCAATACGGCGGTCTCGAAAGAATGGCCATATTCTTCGCATCTCCTCTAAAGCTTTAAGGTCGCAATCTGCGAAGATTATATGCTCCTCAGAAACGGGCGCACGCGCGATGATTTGACCGTTATAATCTACTGCAAAGGACTGTCCCCAAAATTCAATTCCGCCTTCTTTTCCAGTTCGATTAATCGAGGCGACATAACAAGCATTTGCCACAGCGTGGCCACGCTGAACAGTCTCCCATGCGGTGTACTGAGCGGTCCCAAAATCTGCTTTTTCTTCAGGCAACCAACCAATCGCAGTAGGATAAAAGATAATCTCCGCGCCGGCTAGCGCGGCAAGTCGCGCAGCTTCAGGGTACCACTGGTCCCAACAAATAAGAACGGAAATTTTTCCAAACTTCGTGTCCCAAACTTTATATCCGAGGTCTCCTGGAGTGAAGTAAAACTTTTCTTCGAATCCAGGATCCTGGGGTATATGCATCTTACGATATTTACCTAGATAGCTACCGTCGGCATCTATTATAGCAGCGGTGTTATGGTACACGCCTGAACCGCGCCGCTCAAAAAGTGAGGCGATCAGCACGACGCCCAACTCGCCAGCTAGTGCGCAAAGAATGTCTGTGGTTACGCCCGGAATAGACTCTGCCAAATCAAAAAAATCTTTATTTTGTGTCTGACAAAAGTAAGGCGTAGTAAATAACTCTTGAGTAGAGATAATCTGTGCACCGGATGCAGCGGCTTCACGAATACGTGCGATAGTGTAGTCAAGATTCGCCGAAGCGCTTCCCTGATCGCTACCTTGAATAAGTGCTATGCGAACTTCCCGCTCGCCTGCCTTCTCTTCGCTCATCGGTATGTAATGGGAGGGTTAGTCCGTAAGAGGATTGCCCTGCAAACGATCAAGAGGTCTAAAAGACTACTTTGTTAAGAGGGTACTCGATAATACCTTCGGCGCCTAGACTCTTTAATTGAGGGATAATTTCACGTACGACCTTTTCATCAAGGATGGTATCGATCGCAACCCAACCCTCATCAGTCAGGCGGTTCACAGTCGGGTTCCGCAGGGCGGGCAGAGCAGCAAGAACCGCGTCGAGTTTGGACTTATCGATATTGAGCTTAAGTCCGACCTTAGAATTAGCTTCGAGGGCGGATTGGAGCAGCATAGCAATATTTTCGATTTTCTCACGTTTCTTGGGGTCTTCCCAAGAATCCTTATTCGCGATCAAGACCGTATTAGTGTAGAGTAGCGTGTCGACGATACGGAGTTTATTCGCACGTATCGAATTACCCGTCTCAGTGAGATCAACTATCGCATCCACCAAGTCGGGCACTTTGACCTCAGTTGCACCCCAGGAAAACTCTACCTCAGCATTAACCCCTTGGTCTTTAAGATACTGGCGCGTTATATTAACTACCTCGGTAGCTATACGCTTACCCTCAAGATCTTTAACAGTCTGCACGGGCGAATTTTCAGGTACTGCAATAATCCACTTAGACCGTACATTAGAGGCTCGGCTATAGACTAAGTCACAGACTTCTACGACATCGGAAGCATTCTCAAGAACCCAGTCCTGTCCAGTGAGTCCACAGTCGAAATAACCATGCTCTACGTAGCGACTCACTTCTTGAGCGCGCACAAAGCGCCCGTCTAACTGCTCATCATCAATTGAAGGGCGGTAGGAGCGGGAGCTGACAGAAATATCAAAGCCTGCCTTAGCAAACAGTTTTATTGTAGCGTCTTGGAGACTACCCTTGGGTAGACCCAGCATAAGTAGAGGCGTATCTTCCATACCTAAACGGTGTACTTGGAAAATCAGGGGACAAGGTTAAATTTTGTAAAAGAATAACTCAGGTCTACTTATAAGAATAGTGAAATTACCATAAAAAGGCTAAGCGTAGGGTAATCAGAGTATTCTAAAGTCTTCTTATCTCAGCTAGTTAGCGCGCCCGAAAGTAGAAATTCATCTACTGGCAGAAACTGGCCTTCTACTGGGATTACTTTAAAGTCTCCAACTTTTGGCCGTTTAAAGTATTACGCTCGGAATTTAGAGATAATTTACAGAATATAATCGCAAAACGCGGCATCTTCAAAAGTATATCAAATGAAAATTATACTTTATAACAGAAACTAAATTTAACCCCGATATACCATGCAATATTTCGAATGTGAAAAAATCCAATATGAGGGCACCTCGTCTAAGAATCCTCTAGCCTTTAAGCACTACGATCCAGACGCGCTTATTGATGGAAAGTCCATGAAGGATCACCTCCGATTTGCCGCTCCTTATTGGCACGTGATGCGTAACGAACTGGGCGATCCGTTTGGAGGAGGCACTGCAGTAATGCCTTGGGACGATGGTTCCACTTCTGTAGAAAATGCTGTCGCCAGGGTTGATGTATTTTTTGAATTTCTCGAAAAGATGGGGATAGATTTCTACTGTTGGCACGACCGCGATATCGCACCTGAACTAAGTGACCTATCAGCCTCTAATGCCGCGCTCGACACAGTCGTTGCTAAGCTAAAGTCCAAGCAAGCAGAAAGTAATGTGAAGCTCTTGTGGGGCACTGCTTGTCTTTTCTCCCACCCGCGCTACTCACAAGGGGGAGCTACCTCACCCGACGCTAATGTATTCGCTTACGCAGCAGCGCAGGTAAAAAAAGCCCTTGAATGTACTAAAGAGCTCGACGGTCTCGGTTATACCTTCTGGGGCGGCCGCGAAGGTTATGCTACGTTACTAAATACTAACATGAAGCGAGAGGTAGATCACCTTGCCGCATTCTTACACATGGCGGTCGATCACGCCAAAAAGATCGGCTTCGACGGCCCCTTCTATATTGAGCCAAAGCCTCGCGAGCCTTCAACTCATCAATATGATTCTGATTCTGCCGCCTGCCTTAACTTTTTGCGAGAATATGATCTCATGGATCATTTTAAACTCAACATTGAGACCAATCACGCCACTTTGGCTGGTCACACGATGGAGCATGAACTAACCGTTTGCGCTAACGCAAATATGCTCGGAAGTATCGACGCAAACCGTGGAGATGAACTTATTGGATGGGATACCGATCAATTTCCAACTGACATTTATCTTACTACTCAAGTCATGCTTGTAGTCCTGGAAATGGGCGGATTGAAAACTGGTGGGCTCAACTTCGACGCAAAGCGCCGCCGTGAATCACACGAGCCAATCGACCTCATCCACGCTCATATTGGCGGGATGGATGCTTTTGCACGCGGACTGAAAATTGCACATGCTATCCGCCAAGACGGCCGCTTAGGAGACTTCATTAAAGCACGCTACAGCACTTTTGACAAAGACATCGGAGCCAAGATCGAAGCGGGCGAAGTCAGCTTTGAGGATCTGGAAAAATTTGCCTTAAGTAACGGCGAACCTACTGTAGCTAGCGGTCGCCAAGAGATGCTAGAAAACCTAGTAAATGAGTTTTTGTAAAATATGGATGCTATTATTAGCACTGTAGGCATGTTGTCTCGCACAAGTGTAATGCTATGCTACTTACCATTTTATAATTACCACCACTTACTATGCCCCAAGTCCTTGGTCTAGACGCCTCCACCCAAAGCTGTTCCGCTATCATCATCGATACGGATCTTGCATCTGTCGTAGCAGAGGCCTCGATTAATTTCGGCGAGTGCTTACCTCAATATAAGGCACCCTCTGGCTTTATTCCTGGTGGCGCCGATGGCGAAGTCAGTAGCGACCCACGCATGTGGATCGACGCGTTAGAGTTGCTACTGGAAAAATTAAAGGATCAGTGCGACCTATCAAAAATACAAGCGATTTCAGGGGCAGGTCAGCAGCATGGTTCGGTCTACCTTAATGATAATTGGGAGGATACCCTAGGCGCTCTATCCGCGACAAAATCACTTACTGAGCAGATAGAAAAATGTTTCTCTAAAGACACATCTCCGATCTGGATGGATACCTCTACCAGCGAAGAATGCCTCGAGATCGCGGCAGCCACAGGCGGCGATGCTGCCGTATGCGCCAAGTCGGGATCGATAGCCATAGAACGCTTCACTGGACCACAAATCCGGCGTTTCTACAAAAATGACCCCGACGGCTACGCGCAGACTGCTCGTATTCATCTGGTCAGCTCTTTTATCTGCTCTCTACTTTGCGGCAGCGATGTGCCGATCGACACCGGAGATGGCGCGGGTATGAATCTGCTCAACATTCAGACATGGGATTGGGATCCCGATTTGCTTCGCGCTACAGCTCCTGAGCTAGGAAAGCGGCTTCCAAAAGTCGTCTCTGGTAATACCAAGGCTGGGGAGATCTCGCAATACTTCGTACAGAAATATGGGTTTTCAACTGGCACTCCAATTACCGTCTTTACTGGAGACAATCCCAGTAGCTTGGTAGGAATGGGTGCGAGCAAAGCAGGTAAACTCGTTATTTCGCTTGGAACCTCAGACACCTTTTTTGCTGCTATGCCAGAGGTGGTTGCTGATCCGCAAGGTTGCGGTCATGTATTCGGAAATCCTTCTGCCGGATCTATGTCGCTCCAGTGCTTCGTTAACGGGTCATTAGCACGCGAAGCGGTAAAGGACAAATTTAGTTATGACTGGGATCAATTCACCACTGCCATTGATCAGACTCCTGCTGGAAATGATGGCAACATTATGGTACCCTTCTTCCGCCCTGAAATTAGCCCGCCTATAGATCTCGATGCACCTATTTTAAAGGGTAATGAATCTTTTGAGGCCTGGAATGAGGCCGACGCTGCCATCCGTGCCTGCGTTGAAGGCCAGTTTATCAATATGAAACTTCGTACTAATTGGATGCAGCTCCAGCCCGAGGTCATTTACTTGACCGGCGGAGCATCAAAAAACGACGCGATCGCTCAAGTAGTCGCAGACGTCTTTCAAGCTCAAGTACAGCGCCTGGCTGTTAGCGGCAGTGTAGCTCTGGGAGCCGCACTACGAGCAGCATATAATACTTTTAGTCTTCCTCTAAACCAGCTCGAAGCGATATTTTGCCAACCCGAAACAGGGAGCACAGTTCAACCTAAAGCCGCGATAGATACCTACATTGAGGCCGAGCAGATATTTTCTGATTTATTGTAACACAATTAAATAGTGTGGGTGGAGGTAAAATAATATTGAAGCCTATCATCACGTAGAAAACTTACTAAAAAATATAAAAGGAACTATTATGCCTACTAAAATAAGATTCCCCCTAATTGTAGGCTTTCTATGCCTCTTGTTCGGTCTTTTGATCACCCGAGCTCAAGAGAGTGCTGAGCAAAAGCCTAATTTTATTATCATCTTTACTGACGACCAAGGCTATAACGACCTTAGCTGCTTTGGTTCTGATACTATTAATACCCCTCATTTAGACCTATTAGCGGAGCAGGGGCGTAAGTTTACTTCATTCTATGTCGCTAGCCCTGTCTGTACGCCCTCTCGGGCTGCACTCTTGACCGGCTCTTACCCGCGAAGAATCGATATGGCCAAAGGTGTGATCTTTCCTCAGGATAATCACGGACTCCACACAGATGAGCTAACTATCGCAGATATGCTCAAGGAAGCGGGCTACGCAACTGCATGTATAGGAAAGTGGCATCTGGGTCACAGAAAGCCCTTTCTTCCTACCAGCCAGGGTTTTGATACCTACTTCGGCATCCCCTATTCAAACGACATGAACCACCCTGACAATTCAGGTAAAAAGGCTGTTTTAAGACGGGACGACAGTTGGAAGGATCAGGACACTGCATGGAAGAGGTGGAAAACTCCACTAATGCAAGACGAAGCAATCATAGAACTGCCAGTAAATCAGCGTACTATTACTCGTCGTTACACCGACAGAGCAATCGATTTTATCACTGCCAACAAGGAAACCCCCTTCTTTCTGTACCTTCCACACAGCATGCCACATGTGCCGCTCTTCGTACCTGAAGACGTAGTCGATCCAGACCCTGCTAATGCCTACGCAAACACCATCGAACACATGGATACTGAATGTGGGCGCCTCATTGAAGCAGTTAAGGCCCTTGGCCTATCTAAGAATACCTACATTATCTTCACTTCAGATAATGGTCCATGGAATGGTAGTTGGATACCATTTAATAATCATGCTGGTAGTGCAGCCCCCCTTCGGGATGGGAAGGGTACTACTTACGAGGGAGGACAGCGCGTACCTACTATCATGTGGGCGCCTGGGCGTATCCCCGCGGGCACTGAGACTAGCGAGATAGCCGCAACAATAGACTTACTCCCTACTATAGCAGCAATTGCTGGAACAGAACTTAACCCTAGAGGAGAAATTGACGGAGTCGACATAAGCGATTTTATCCATGGAAAGAATACATCCCCTCGCAGTGAATTCCTTTATTATAGTAGAGATGGCAGTATTGAAGGACTACGCCAGGGCGACTGGAAGTTGCGAATGAGCGATAATCGTAATAAAAAGCCTGCAACTGTAGAACTCTTCAACTTAGTCGCAGATATCGAAGAGCAAGAGAACCTCACACAGAAACATCCCAGCAAAGTCGTAAGTCTGACTGAACGCATGCGTGAACTCGATGCAGCCATATTTCAAGGCATTCGTGCGCGCGGTAAAATAAACTACTGAGTAAGATCTAACTAGCAGTTTGTATAGGCTAAGCCGATCAACCAGTTAGTTGCTTGATTATCTCGACTATCGGAAGGAAGAGTGCGATGACGATAAAACCGACGACCACGGCAAGGAAGACGATCATGACTGGCTCAATGATTGAGGTAATTCCAGAAACAGCATTATCGACATCTTCGTCATAGTTATCAGCCACTCGGTTAAGCATTTCCGCTAATTCTCCAGTCTCCTCACCCACATCCACCATACTAGTGACCATGTTTGGGAATACGGATTCGCGTCCCATAGGTTTAGCGAGCGACTCCCCATCACGGACCGAATCATGAATACGGCCGAGTGAATCCTCATAAAATTTATTACCGGTAATATCCTTTGTAATCGTTATCGATTGCAAAATTGGCACACCACTCGAGAGAAGGGTGCCGAAAGTACGTGTAATCCTAGCAATATTAACCTTACGCACAAGATCGCCAACCTTGGGGGTATTGATCGAGAGCCAATTAAACAATTTTGAACCGACAGGTGTCTTCATAAAGAATTTTACTCCAATGAATGCAACGACCAGTAAGATTAATGTCAGAATAATATTACCACGCATGAAATTACTAACACCCACGACAAGCTGAGTAGGTCCTGGTAACGCTGCGCCATCGAGCATATCGTCGAAAATAGTTTGAAACTTTGGAACGACGACTACCATAAGTAGGGCGACGATAGAAACCGCGACGCCTACCACTACGACAGGGTAGACCATGGCGGACTTAACCTTTTTCTTAGTTTTTTGAGCTTTCTCCATGAAACCTGCTAGGCGGGAGAGCACAACATCTAGAACACCGCCAGCTTCTCCAGCGCGCACCATGTTGACATAGAGTCGATCATAAATCTTAGGGTGCTGAGCGAGTCCGTCTGAGAATGTGTTACCAGATTTTACCTGATCGGCAATTTGCTCTAGAACAGCTTGAAAGCGTAGGTTTCTTTCTTGGCGAATCATGACCTCGAGGGCGCGCAGTAATGGAAGACCAGCATCGAGGAGAGTGGCTAATTGGCGTGTAAAGGTAGCTAGCTCTTCGGCTTTAATTACTTTACCGAAACCACCAGGCTTTTTTACTTTTTTTCCGCCTTTACTCTTCGTAGCACTCGCTAGAGTACTTCCCTCAGCTTCAATGATTTTAGTCGGCATCAGACCCGATCCACTCAGCTTAGAACTCGCCTCATCCTTACTGGACGCATCGACGGTCCCTGTTTTTTGCTTACCGTTAGCGTCAATTGCTGTATATTTGAACTTAGCCATATGCTTTTATAAGTTAGGTGTATTTAAGGACTTCTTCAATAGTAGAGTTTCCATCAAAAATGGCTCGTAACCCGTCATCACGTAAACTACGCATGCCTTGCTCGAGCGCTTTTTGCTTAATAGTTAAAGTAGGTGCACGATTATTGATCAACTCTCGAATGGCATCAGAGACGATAATCATCTCGAAGAGCCCTACCCTTCCACGGTAACCAGTATTACTGCACTCGGGGCACCCTTCGCCATAGTAAAAATCTTTGTCGGCTATCTCAAGGGGGTTGACATCGAGCATCTCAATTAAGTCCTGACCTGGCTCGTAGGCGGTTCGGCAACTAGTACAGATGCGGCGGACCAAACGCTGTGCTAGAATTGCCTCTAGTGATGCAGAAATTAGAAAAGGTTCTAGGCCCATATCAATGAGGCGTGTGACAGCACCAGAAGCGTCATTGGTGTGTAGTGTGCTCAAAACAACGTGACCGGTCAAAGATGCTTGAACAGCAATTTGCGCGGTTTCCAAGTCACGGATTTCCCCGACCATGATTTTATCTGGATCCTGCCGAAGGAATGCACGCAGTGCGCGCGAGAAATCGAGGCCTACCTGATGATTTACAGCTACTTGCATAATACCATCGATTTCATACTCCACAGGGTCTTCGGCTGTGAGAATCTTAGTGTCGACATTATTTACTTCGCGCAAGGCACTGTATAGAGTAGTCGTCTTACCAGAACCAGTGGGCCCGGTAACAATAAAGATACCGTTAGGACGGTCCACAAGATCACGAATCGTACTCAAAATATCGTCGGGCAAGCTAAGTGCTTCCAAATCGAGGTTGACGACAGATTTATCAAGTACACGAAGCACGACACTCTCGCCAAACTGGGTAGGCAGAGTCGAAACACGTAAATCAACAGGACGACCAGCAATCGTCATTTTTATACGCCCGTCTTGTGGAATTCGCCTCTCCGATATATTCATGTTTGAAAGTACTTTGACACGTGAGGTCACTGGTACTGCCAAACTCTTAGGTGGTGGGGCCATCTCATATAGTGCTCCATCGATCCGATAACGAATACGGAATTGATCCTCAAAAGGCTCAAAGTGGACATCTGATGCCTTATCCTTAATTGCCTGCTGAAGCACTAAATTTACGAAACGAATAATAGGCGTCTGATTAGCTAAATCAGCGAGGTCACCTTCGGACAAATCTTCCTGTGACTCCGCGAAATCATGGCTTATCTCACCTAGAATATCATCGATCGAAGAATCTTCCTCCCCGTACGTAGCAATTAGCAATGAGTCTATCTTGCCTGGGTCGCAAACGACTATCGTTATGTCCTTATTAAGTGTAAAAGTAAGATCATCAATTATTGCAGGATTAAACGGATCCTGAGCAAGTAGCGCGATCTTCGTGTCGTCTACCTCGTACGGTACGACTGCATACATACGAGCAGTACTACTACGGACTGCTGAAGCGACCGATTCATCTACTTTATTCGGGACGGAATCCAAGTATTCATAACCGAGATAATCTGCTACGGCTTTAAGTATTTGTCCTCGGTCAACAACACCCGAATCGATGACAGCATCTGCCATCGATTTTCCGGTGCTCAAGTGCGATTCATTAAGCTCGTCGAGTTGCGCATTTTCTAGCAATTCGGCGCCTTTAATAATTTCGTAAACTATATCGTTATGATCTTCGAACATAGATCTGGAGTCTCTCGTATGTAGTTAAATAAAGTAGATTAGGAGGGCAAATTCGCGCCAGCCTCGATGAGCTTTGTGCGCATCGAATCTGATACTTGCGATTTACTGAGGGCTTCTTCGGCAGTTATTAAATCGCCTTTAAAAAGATGGAGTAAGTGAGCGTCTAAAGAGATCATGCCGTGGCTAACACCGGTCTGTATATCGGAACCAATTCGAAAAGTCTTATTTTCACGAATCAGCTGCGCGATTGAAGTCGTCGTGACCATAATCTCAAAGGATGCAATGCGACCGCCGCCCACTTTTTTACAGAGCACTTGGGAGATAACGGCTATAACCGAAGAAGCTAGCTGTGTACGTATCTGATCTTTTGTTTCGGAAGGAAAAGCATCTATTATGCGATCGACGGTTCTGGCAGCCCCCGTGGTGTGGAGCGTGGC
>CAJWHF010000023.1 GCA_913041275.1 uncultured Opitutia bacterium | reverse complement strand
CTCTTATTGAAACTCTGCGTGCTGTAGTGCGCCTTGGTCGTGTCGATGGCACTTTGCTCGCTCGTAATGGCTTTACTTGGAACACTGATAAAACTCACTCTAAATTCACAACGCCGCAGACAGAACCGCTGGTAAAACCTCTGACTGAATTACCATGACCTCTCCCCAAAAATTTGTACTTATCCTCGTTTTTTTTATAGGAGGCCTCGCTTTTTTACTCAGATTAATTTCTGGTGACGGTGAGCAGCACAGCGGTGAACTGCGTACCGATATTGCTGAGCGTCGCGACCTTATGTCTGTGGTGCCGGCTAGTGGGGAGGTCTTACCATTACTCAGTAGTATTGTAAAATCCGAGATCAGTGGCCGTATTATGGAAATCAAAGTGGAAGAGGGCGATGCTGTTGTTCGAGATCAAGTCCTACTCGAACTGGATCGTACGAGCTTGGAGACACGTCTACGCGAAGCGCAGCGTAATTTAGAGGCCGAACGCCTACGTCTAGAAAAATCTGAACGAAATAACCGCCGCCTTAAGGATTTATTTGAGGAAAATTTTGTTGGTGAAAAAGAATATTTAGATGCAAAAACGGAGCTTAAACTGGCAGAAATCAATTTGGAGATTTCTCAGGCGCGACTGGAAGATGCAGCTGAGGATTTGTCTAAAAGTGTTATCTCTGCGCCCCATGATGGGGTTGTCACACGCTTGGACGTGCTGGAGGGGCAGGTTATTTCCGGAGCAACGTCGGTCTCTAATGGCACTGGATTATTAACTATTGCAGAACTTGATGAGCTATATATGGAGGCTAATATTAACGAGGTGGATGTAGAGAGACTATTCCTTGGGCAAAAAGCTTTTCTACGTTTCGATGCCATACCAGAATTTGAGGTCGAAGGAACTATAAACGTCATAGCACCCTCCGCGCGCAAAGATGGAAATGTACGTGTATTTCCCGTCGAAGTCTTTTTTGAAGTGACCGACAAACGTGTCCGGCCGGGTATTAGCGCCACTGTTGAGGTGCCTATCGAGTCTGCCAAAGATGCAATTAGCATCCTTGTATCTGCTGTTTTTAATAATGACGGCGTTAGCCACATATATGTCAAAAAATCCTCAGGCTGGGAGCGCCGTGAGGTGTCTGTAGGAATTAATAATCTACAGTATGTTCATATACATTCTGGCTTGGAAGAGGGCGAAGTAGTCGCTTTAAGCCGCCCTCGTGATTTCCGAAGATCGGATGGTTAAATCCGAAAAAATATTCGAGTTATCAGCTCTGCGCCGCTGCTACAGGGTTGGAGATGAGCTAGTTCACGCGCTAGCTGGGGTCGACTTAACAATAAGCGATCGTGAGTTTATTGCTGTGATCGGAAGTTCAGGATCGGGTAAGTCCACACTGATGCACATGCTTGGCTTCATGGATAGCCCAACTTCTGGGAAGATGTTATTCGAAGGGCGCGATGTTTCGGCCATAGACCGTGAGGAGCGTTCTAGGCTGCGGGCTACGAGTATTGGCTTTGTCTTCCAAGCTTTTAATTTACTACCTAAGCTGACGGTTTTAGACAATGTAATCCTGCCCTTGATCTACAGCCGTAATTCAGTGAAGAATAAATCTGTATTAGCTATTAAGGCACTGGAGCGCGTTGGTATGGAACATCGTGCTACACATACGCCGGGTCAATTATCTGGGGGAGAGCGTCAACGTGTGGCAATAGCCCGGTCGCTCATAAATGAGCCCCGCCTAATTTTGGCCGACGAGCCAACTGGTAATTTAGATCGCAAGAATAGGATGTCTATTATGGACCTCTTTACTTCACTCATGGACGAGGGTATCACACTTGTGCTAGTTACGCATGATGATGAAGTAGCAACGTATGCAAAACGACGTATTCTGATGCAAGATGGGATAGTTATAGAGGACTCTTCTAAATGAATTCTATTGGCGATATTTATACAGGAGCGAGCAATGGATTACGCGAGGTTTGGTCGAACAAGATTCGATCACTTTTATCTATGAGTGGCATCATTCTCGGTGTTGCTGCACTAGTGGTCATGGTAGGTATCGTACAAGGAATGCTCGATAATATGCGTGCTTCTTTTGAGCGTAGCGGTGGTGTACTTAAGTTGGAGGTGCATCCGAGTGAGGCTCCAGAATCACAACAACACATAGCAGGTATTTCTCCGGGTATGACTTGGCGAGATATTGGCGCTATCAGAAAGGCGATTCCACTAGCTGATTTTGTATCCCCTGTTGTGGATATGAGATGGGAGCGGTTTATTGCTAATGGTCGACGCGAGGGTGGTCTCCTTCAAGGTGTGACACCAGACTATGCCAACATTAAGAAAAATGAGCTTATTAATGGACGCTTCATTTCAGATTATGATATTGAAGTTAAGAGCCCTGTTATAGTTGTTGGGCCGCATATAGTCAGAGAACTTTTTACGGGAGAGCCTGACATTATTGGTAAGCAAGTTCGGGTTAAGGGTCAGGTTTATACTATTATAGGGCAGATTAAAGCAGTAGTACGCGCGCAGCCGGGACTTAGGAATAAGTTTAATTATGAAGAGCGCTTTAATTACATTCCAGCGACCACAGCTATGTCACGTTATAAAGGAAACGATGAAATAAACCACATCGAAATTCTCGCATCTAATAGGCAAACAATGCCTGACTTAATCGAACAGATCGAAAATACGTTGATACAAACTCACCGAGGAATCTTAGACTTCGAGGTGCGTACCCAGGAAGAACAAATGGCGGAACTGGAGAAACTAGAAAAATCTTTCACGTATTCACTCGGTGGTATTGCTGGAATCTCACTTCTAATTGGTGGTATTGGAATTATGAATGTCATGCTTGCCTCTGTTAGTGAGCGAATACGTGAGATTGGCGTACGAAAAGCGATTGGGGCGCGTAGTTACGATATCTTTATTCAGTTTCTTGCAGAGGCTGTAGTAATCAGCTTACTTGGAGGTTTATTAGGATTATTCCTTAGCGTCGCTTTGCTATCGGTGGCGCGCGATTTGATACCAGCGGGAGAGAATATAAGTCTCATTCCAATTAGTGTGATGATATATGGATTTCTCTTTAGTAGTTTGATTGGCTTAGCCTCTGGAGTTTACCCCGCATTGCGCGCCTCACGCCTAGATCCTATCGATGCCTTGCGATATGATTAGCTTTAAAACATCACTCGTTCTATTAGGACTAAAACGCAGAATTAAATCAGCGCACACCCACGTAGACGCACTCTACTTCGCAATCTGAAATTGAATTAATGACACTTTGCGCAAAAGCAAGGGAGTCATTTATGGATGTAGCCACCTTTACTTGTATAGCTTTATTTATTGGCACGTCTCTGCTGGTCGAAAAATTACGTTGATTGAGCGCGACGATTACGCTTGGAACACTTGGATTAAAAGCGGCACATTCGGCGATACTTCCGACAAAGATGCGTCCATCGGTGCACTGAATGAAAAAGCCTTCAGGCGAGTGGCTATACGGCGTATAACTGCGCTCAGCAGCATCAATTGCGCACTTTGTTGAGGCGTTTAATTGCGCTCGTTCTATCTCTAATTTGGTGTTGCGAGTATCTAGTAGGCCAAGTCCCTTAGTGGGGGCTTCGCCGAAAGCGTTCGGTAAGAGTGTTTCAAGGCTATACGCATGGCCATGAACAAATATTTTTAAGCGATTAATGTTTGATAGCTCTCTTAAAAATTGGCGGCAGTGTCCACAGGGTAATTCCGACACATACAAAGCAACTATCTTATTTTCTTGATGCATCCGTGCATTTAAAAGGGCCGATTGTTCCGCATGTATTGTTGCGTGTAGCGGTACCCCAAGAAATTCGATGTTGGCACCTAAATAAAGATTACCTGATTGGCCTACTGCTACTGCACCTACTGCGAAGCCTGATATCGGGTGGATAGAAAAAGCTTTTGCTAACGGTAGAAGTTGTTCGGCGCATTCAAAATTAGAATCTATAATTTTACCGCTAAATGAGAGGTCCTTGATAGACTTTTTCAGGAGCTGCGCAATTGCTGGGTCAACCTTATTAAGAGCATTGGAAATCTGTGAATTACTTAATGTCACAATTCAACTTTCTATAGATTTTATAAAGTGGTGATAGTATTAAGCTAGTTTCTATCAGATCACTTAGTGTTGAGTGATCTCATCGATTACTTGTTTTTTCGAGCCTTGTAGTGCCGCAGTCTGCACTTGAACCAGTAGCGCCTTGGCCTCATCCGTACGACCTAGCTTTCCTAAAGCACGAGCAGAGTGTAGATCTAGAATTTCTTTTTGTAGCAGAGTCGTCGTACTCTGGCGTAGCCTATTCCAATGAATAAGGGCACTCTTCCAGTCAGGACTGGCTAAATCGTAGTAAGACTCGCCTAGGCGCATTTGATAGTCAAAGTTGTCTGGCTCTAGTTCTACTGCTTTACCAAATGCCTTGAGCATCTCTCGCTCCAAAGCATCGCGAGTAAAGATACCGCTTTTGATGAATTCGCTTCTGAATTCATGGATTAGCTGCCCAAGTGAAAAGTGATAAATAGGGATACTTGGCTCTAGATCAACCGCTTGCAGGTAAAAGCTAAGAGCAGCCTTGCCTTTACCTTCCTCGGCTAAATGGTTTCCGATCTGTTGCTTAACGACTGCTATTTGGGGGTCGAGTTCATCTGCCTTCAAAAATGCGTTGAAAGCTTGTTCATTTTCGCTGACACGGCGTAGCAGTTTACCATACAAAATGTAGGCGCTCACATCACTCGGCTGGTCTAATAGGTAGGTTCTGTAGGACTGGAGTAGTTCATTGATGCGCCGATCAAGATCGTCGTTACTAAAGAATGCCGGATCTTCAGCTATCTTTTTATATATACCCGCTTCTTTGTCTGCAATCGACAACAAACGTTGGCTAGCTAAGTCCGATCCTGTACTTATATTAGATATACTTATCAGAAAGAGATGTAAAACGAGTATATGGTGAGTCGGGTGCATTAAAAATAGATAATATTAGACAATACTATCGGCCAAGCCAAACAGAAAAAGCCTGTACTCATTTCTGTTAAAATTTTTCTTACTTATTGGTTACCTGTGAATTTTTGCATAAAACACATTTACGGTTCGTAGCTCCTTAGTTGCCATCGCCTAATTACCATAGAGTAAGTTGATTAAAATGTGGTTTTCATAAAATAAGGAAAAATAAAGAAGACTTATTTATTCTATAAAATTAACGTTCATGATTAGATGCCGATTTAAATACTTTATTTCACGGAAGACTATGTGTAAATAAAAGTAGAAATTAATAAATATTAAGGTATGAACTCTTTTTTATTTAGTTTATTGATACTGCTTTAATTTGCTTATGATACTTGCTGTTGAAAGTTCCTGCGACGAATCGGCAATAGCGCTTTTCGACCCGGCCACTGGCGTGGTAGACGAATGGGTACACAGCCAGATCGATTTACATAAAGAATACGGTGGAGTTGTTCCCGATTTGGCCAGTCGCGAGCATCTAAAGAATTTCATTCCGTTACTTGAAGCGGCTGAGCTAAATAATGGACTTAGTTCAATCTCTAAAATCGCGGTCACGCGTGGCCCCGGCTTGGCCGGTTGTCTTGCGCTGGGTATTGCTTTTGCCCGTAGTCTTGGAGTGGCTTGGGGTTTACCAGTAGTTGGTGTCAATCACCTCCGTGGACACGCTTTTTCGCCTTTTATAGATCTACATAAAAGGTCGCCCGATCAATTTCACGACGCATTCGGGGCTCTACTGCCTCACTTGGGTTTAGTCGTCTCAGGGGGAAACACTATTTTATTTGAAATAAACACAGACAAAAGGCTTAAGATCCTAGCCGAGACGGTTGACGATGCAGCAGGTGAGGCCCTGGATAAAGGAGCGAAACTACTTGGACTAGCTTATCCTGGGGGGCCAGAAGTTGAGCGCTTAGCGGCCATGGGGGATGACAAAGTTTTCGAATTTCCTAAAGCTATTGCACCTCGAAATGAGCGCCGTTTCAGCTTTTCCGGACTTAAGACCAGCCTCCGTTACCGCCTCGAAAAAATGGGTGATGTAGATTTACAATCTATTATGCCTGATTTATGCGCTGGCTATCAGCGAGCGGTGATTGAGCAATTAGTAGGCAAGACAAAGCACCTAATTCAGGCTAGTGAATACTGCAGCCTCGGGATTTCCGGAGGTGTGTCTAATAACAAGGTCTTACGGGCGAGTATGGGGCGCCTTGCGCAAGCCCACCGTATGCCTTTGCTGGCTGCGCAGCCTCAACACACTGGTGATAATGCCGCGATGATCGCATTTGCTGCATTTTTCGATACCAGCGCTCTTGCACTTGACGAATTTAATATCGATCCATCTCTTACTCTGGCACCACATTAAGGTGAGCTAGTTTCTTTCGCCTCTTTTAAAAGGTGTGATTGCAAGGTGATAGGAGTATGTCTTGTGTAAATCGCATGTCAGTTAGCTATGCTATTTTCGGATCGGGTATTAGTGCCCAAGGTGCACGGCGCCTTGCTCTGAGCAATGGATCTAAAGTAGTCTTATTTGATGAATCAGGAAAAGGAGATCAAATGGATTTCCGGTCAGAGGATTTGTCTAAGTTTGATGGCTTTATCTTTAGCCCAGGTTTTGCCGCGGATCATCCGTGGCGTGTCCTGGTAGAAGCATCAGGATTACCTTGTCTAAGTGAGCTCGCTTTTGCGGCGAGATATTGGAAGGGTCGGATCATTGGCGTAACCGGTACCAATGGTAAAAGTACTGTCACTGCACTACTCGAAAGAGCTTTAAAAATTTCTAAATTAACAAGTTTGGCGGCAGGAAATATCGGGCACTCCTTCTCAGAGGCGGTACTTTCTGATTCGAATATTTTGGAGGCTTACGTGGTACTTGAAATCAGCTCCTTTCAGGCCGAGTTGGTCGATGGCTTGGTTTTGGACGCTTTAATTTGGACTAATTTATCGGAAGATCACTTAGATCGATACGCAACGATCGGCGACTACTACAATGCCAAGGCTCAGTTATTGCAGTGCCTGAAAACAATGCAGTCATGCGTCATTGGTCCACAGGTCGCTTCTTGGATAAGAAATATGGATGAAGAATTTATTCCCTGTATTCTGGAAGAGAAGAGCATACCTCCTGCTTATGAATTGTGCCAGAACTCTGTTTTTCGGCGTTCTCCATATTCGGAAAACTTTTTGTTAGTAACAAAACTATGGTCCTTAATGAATCAATCGCCTCCTTCGCTGGTAGAGGCAGCAAATAGTTTCTCTCTTGCCCCTCACCGGCTTAACAAAGTGGCTGAGTTTGGAGGGGTACACTTCTGGGATGATTCAAAAGCGACTAATTTCCATGCTACACTTGCTGCTTTGCAGTCTTTCGATGATCCCATTGTTTGGATTGGTGGGGGGCAACCGAAAGGGGGCGATATTCAGGCTTTCATAAAAAAGGCCAGTGAACATGCGGATGTTGTAGTCCTTTATGGTGAGATCGCAGATTATATGGTTCAATTCTTTGATGATTCCCGCCCTTTGGTTTATTTTTACCAAAGATTTGAGGAAGCCGTTCACGCCGCGGCTAAAATTGGAGCATCCATCCCCGGTGCGAATGTGTTGCTGAGCCCTGGGTTTTCCAGTTTTGATCAATTTAAATCTTATGAAGAGCGTGGAAAATGTTTCACTCGCATAGTTTTAAGTTTGAAGAGTACTCAATAGCTTAGATAAAGTATTTATAAATAACATTAACCCTATAGTAATTATGAAAGTATCAAAAATTTTTGGCTGCATCCTTAGTCTTCATCTCAGTGTAATTATCATCCTATTAATTCAGCCAGGTTGCCGTAGTATACAGGCACCCACCCAAACATTTCCTCAGGCCAGTGCTATTAAAAGCTCTGATGATCTTGTCTCGGAAGACCTAATCGCTAACACGGGTATTCGTGCTGGTGATGGCCTTGACGCGGCTTTTAATGCTGGAATCGAATCTACTGACTCTGATTCCAGCGGTTTGAACGAAAAGGCTTTTGGGGTCGATGAAGTCGCTCCATTAGAGCCAATCGCTTCAGGAGGCCAAACAGTTGAGGTTGTTGGGGCTTCCTTTGAATATTATACAGTTATTAAAGGCGACAGTCTATGGTCGATAGCTAAACGCTATAATGTTTCGCTAGACGAACTCTATGCCGCTAATGATTTGAATAAGAATTCTCTTCTTAGAATAGGGCAAGAGATCCAAGTACCTGTCGACGGCGCTACTGCGGACGTACTAAGTGTAAGCCCTGATAGTTACCAACCAACATCTCTGAATCAAGGCACCAGCAGTTATACGGTACAAAGAGGCGACACGCTCTCTAGTATTGCTAAGAAATATGATAGCTCAGTTCGTGAAATTAAGGCTGTAAATGGTAAGGTATCCGATTTAATTCGAGTAGGAGAGACGTTAACTGTTCCAGAGGTTGGCAACGAGGCTACTTCCGCTACGTCTGCTTCCATCGGTAGTGCGTCTGTTGAACCCATAATTACCAATAATATTTCACCTATTTCCGGTGCGCGAACCCACACAGTTGTGGCTGGCGATTTTCCCTCAACAATTGCACGCCAATACGGCATGACTGTGGAGGAACTCCTCGAAATCAACGGCGTGACGGATCCCCGTAAACTTCAGATTGGGAAAGTTCTTCAAGTTGGAGGTACTAATTCCCCTGACATAGTCTCTGTCTCGGAGGCTATCACAGTCCCAGTGCCTGAAACACCTGTATTGAAAGCCTTGCCAGCGCAAGAGAGTGGGCCTGTCGAGATAGAGATCCTACAAAGTAACCCACAGATAGAAGGTGGAGTGACCGAAATTGAGGCAAATAATAGTCTCGAAGGAGCTATCGAGGTACCTGTCGTACGAGTTGCTCAGTAATATCAGCCGAACTTCATAAAAAGCTAATATTCGATTACAGCTATAATGTCTTCAAATTTAAATTGGCGCATCCCGCCGATTGGTTTGTTTATTGTCAGCATAGTCGTGGCTTTGACTTTTCTTGGTTTAGTAGTGCTCTTCAGTGCTTCTCAAGCGATGTACGATGGAGATTCTACTATACTCCTGCGTAAACAGCTCATTTGGCTTTTTCTGGCTTCTTTAGCCGGTGGACTAGCCTTGCTAGTGGATTTAGAAGCCCTCCGTAAATATGTTTATTGGCTGGGGCTAGCCTCTATTATTCTTCTTTTACTAGTTCTTATTCCAGGTATCGGTGTTGAGGTTAATGGTGCTAGGCGTTGGATGGATTTTGGTTTTATGCGTTTGCAGGTCTCTGAGGTCGGTAAGCTAGGTCTTCTTTTCGCTCTGGCGCATTATTTGGCTTCTCACCGTCGTGACCTCGACCACCCAATAAAAGGCTTCTTGCTCCCATGTGGGTTGCTATCGATTTTCTGTTTACTTATTATCTTAGAACCAGATTACGGCACCGCCTTTCTTTGTGGTGCTGTGGGAGGCTGCATGTTGTTCCTCGCTGGATTACGACTTAAGTTCTTAATCCCTACAGCTGTGAGCGCGCTGACCCTATTCTCCATAGCGGTCTATCACGACCCCATTCGTTTGAAACGTATCACTTCGTTTCTCGACGTTGAGGGTAACCGTACAGACAGTGCCTACCAATTATGGCAGGGTATTCTTGCCTTTGGTGCTGGCGGATTAGAAGGAGTTGGCCTTGGCGAAGGACGCCAGCAAATGTCCTTTCTCCCAGAAGCGCACACAGACTTTATTTTTGCTATTGTAGGCGAGGAGCTAGGTTTCATCTTTACCGCAGGAGTCGTAGTACTCTTTATGACGCTCTTCTTTATCGGCTTTTTGCAGCTTAAGCGTGCGCCGAACCTGTATCAATACCTTCTTGTTATGGGGGCTCTTTTGTTCATTACCTTACAGGCGCTCATTAATATAGGAGTTGTTACTGGTTGTTTGCCAACCAAAGGTATGTCGCTTCCATTTATTTCCTATGGCGGATCCAATCTTGTTTTCATGTTCACACTTACTGGTATTATACTCAATGGCTTTCGTTCGTGGGAGTTACCTGTGCTTAGGAGTCAGCGTATGCTATGAGAAAAATTATCATAGCTTGCGGCGGTACTGGCGGGCATCTCGCCCCGGGTATTGCAGTTGCTGAAGCGTTGAATGAGCGTGGTAACAAAAGCCTACTCTTAATCAGCCAGAAGCAGGTTGATTCAGCGCTAATAAAAAAATACGAGGAACTCAATTTTTTGAAAATGCCAGGTCGTGCCTTCGCAGGGGGAATTGTCCAGCGCTTAACTTTTCTTTTCGACTTACTGTCTGCTTTTATGGTCTCACGGCGAGTCTTACGCAAGGAAGCGCCTGATTTGGTTTTACTTTTTGGAGGCTTCCTTTCGCTAGGCTTGGGCTTAGCAGCCAAGACTAGAGGAGTACCTGTTGTATTACACGAGGCAAATTGCCATCCTGGGCGTGCTGTGCGCTTGATTAAGTATCTCTGTGAGCGCATTTACTTACCGCCAGCTGTTACTTTGAGTGGTGTACCGCACGAACGTATACGCCATTATGGATATCCCTTACGCAGGGAAATCAAACACTCAGTTAAAGCGCATGCCCAGAGTCGCCTAAAAATTAAAGTTCCAAATAAGCTACTCGTGGTTATCGGGGGCAGTCAGGGTGCTTGTGTGCTTAACGATTGGGTTAAGGATAACTTTAGGTTCCTAGCGAAGGAGGGTATCTCTGTTTATTGCGTTACAGGACTAGGCAACAGATCATCCGTGACATTATATGAGGCGGATAAAAAGGGTACTGATATGACTGCAACTTTAGTGCCTTTTTCCGATCAAATGAGTGATGTAATTTGCGCCGCTGACTTGATTGTATCACGGGCGGGTGCTGGCTCGATAGCTGAGATTATACGTTGTAGGGTGCCCGCAATTTTAATTCCGTATCCTTATGCATGTGATGATCATCAACAAGCGAATGCGATCGCTCACGAGCAGGCTGATGCTGGGATTATTTTAGCTCAAGAACAGCTCGAAGAATTGACTGCAGAGGTGATTAATCTTATATTTGATGACAGCCGGATTGCTAATTTTAAAACTAGCTTAGAACGATTAGATTGCTCTAATTCAAGCGAGCTCATTACTTCCGATTTACTCCGTCTTTGTGAAGGAGGTAAATCATGAATAGTACGGAGCAAAACTTTTTATTTGTAGGTGTTGGTGGTATGGGGATGGCTCCCCTGGCTTGTTGGATGTCACAAGCTGGTCACTGCGTTATCGGATGTGATGCACATCTGCAAGAGAGTGTGCGTTTATTGCTCACACACTCAGGTGTAGAACTTAAAGACTTTATCCTGCCCGAGCAGGTGATTGATTTTTCCACTGTTGTCTACTCAAGCGCAGTGTCTCAGACGCATCCTCTACTTGTCTGCGCTCGTAAAGCAGGCCTGCGCTGCCTCAAGCGTGGCGAGATGCTAAATGAAATCACTCGTGATAAAAAGCTCATAGCGGTAGTTGGTAGTCACGGTAAGACGACTACGTGTGGAATGATCGCGCACGGGAGTCTCAATTCTGGAATAGAAATTGATTACATCATAGGTGGTCTTTTCGCCGACCCATCCATACCGCCTGCCCGCTGCTGTGGGAGCGATTGGATCGTAGCCGAGGTGGACGAGAGTGATGGAACAATCGACTTATTTTCGCCAGAAGTCACTCTTGTGCTCAATATAGATTGGGATCACGCTGATTATTACGACGACGCCAGTAAACTTAATCTCGCCTTTACTCATCTCCTTGAGCGAACCAGACAAACAATTCTCGCACCTAGTAAGCTACATTTTGAGCCATTAGAAGGTGCCGTTATAAAGCATTTTGATGGTAGTATCGACCAATTGGGTGTACAACTAAATGGAGCTGGAAGATTTAACCGTGTGAACGCCGATGCAGCCGCAGCAGTTCTCGCTCTTTTTAATTCTTCTCTAAAGAAAGACAACCTGACGTCTTTTCCAGGTATGCTGCGTAGACAAAGCACGCTTTATAGCGATGCTAATTTAACATTGGTTGAAGACTATGCTCATCATCCCACAGAAATCGACGCGTTGATCGAATGTCTCAAAAAAAGTGAACCAGAGAAGGAACTTATTGTCGTTTTTCAGCCTCATCGATATTCTCGAACACGTCAGTTCAAAAATGCTTTTGTTAATTCACTGCAAGCCGCAGATCGCGTTTTTCTTTTACCTGTCTACGCCGCACACGAGATCCCTATCAATGGGGGTGATACTTCAGCTCTACGGCAGGCTTTTTCCAGCCAGATTCCTGTCGAGTTAGAGATGTCTTTCTCAGGTATGCAGGTTTTGGCCGGTGCGTTATGTGGATCACCAGCTCAGATAGCATTCGTTGGTGCAGGCGACATTGGGGAATTTGCCGCTGCCTTCGTTAGCTGGTTACGACCCGATTTTTCTAGGAAGCAGACATTAGACACTGCCTTGATTGAATACCTAAAATCTCGAGTATCTCCGGGCTGTCGTTTAAAGATACAAGAACCACTTGCGAAAAAGACTACAATCCGAATTGGTGGCAATGCTCGTTTCTTTTCAGAACCTGCGAACTTAAGTGACTTACATGTTTTACTTAAAGCATCAAAAATCTTTGGTGTTCCTACTTTTTGCTTAGGGCAGGGCTCTAATATTTTGGTACCTGATCACGGGTTTGACGGGCTGATCATTCGCTTCTCTGCTACGGGTTGGCGCCGTATCGAAGCTTTGGGAGGAGGACGTATCTGGGCGGCAGCGGGTGGACGGCTTAAACAAATTTGTGGTTTTGCCGCTAAACACCAGCTCAGTGGATTTGAGTTTCTGGAGGGCATTCCAGGTGCGATCGGCGGAGCATTGCGGATGAATGCGGGAGCTATGGGTAGTTGGATCTTTGATCTCGTAGAAAGGGTACAATTCATCGATGAGTTTGGTCACTACCAAGATTTACCAAAGTCTGCTTTTCATTTCGGATACCGGAAGGTCGAAGAGATTAGCCGTGGTATTGCACTTGGAGCAATTCTTTCCAGTGCAGAAGTAAGCACACAATCATCAATTAGAGGGCGCATTGATAGCTACTCTACGACTCGTAAAGAAAGTCAGCCTCACATTGCTAGCGCAGGTTGTATTTTTAAAAATCCAGAGGGTAACTATGCAGGTAAGCTAATCGACGAATTAGGAATTAAAGGTATGAGTGTGGGGGCAGCAGAAGTCTCCGACATACATGGTAATTTTATCGTAAACCACGGAGGTGCGAAATCTGCTGACGTAATTGAGTTAATACGTCGAATACGAGCTAAGGTCGAAGCAGAAACTGGCTATGTCTTAGAGCCCGAGGTTTTGCTAGTTGGTCAATCGTGGGAGGATGCTTTAGATAAATGAGCAATCCTAAAATAGTGATTCTATACGGCGGTGTAAGTTCTGAACGTGAGGTCTCTTTGCAATCTGGTAAAGCTGTGGCAGAGGCATTGGCTACACATTTCCAAGTAGAGCTGATAGAGCTTAATGCAGAGGCTTTACCTCAATCTATTCGAGCCGATCAATCGATTGTTTTTCCAGCCCTTCATGGTAGCTTTGGAGAGGACGGGCGACTCCAGGCACTACTCGATGATCAGAGTATTCATTACTGCGGAAGTGATGCTTTATCCAGCCGTATTTGTATGGACAAAGCGGCGAGTAAGGAAATCGCACGTGAGTTAAAAATAACTACTCCAAATTCGATAACTTTTGATGGATCCAATGTACCACTAGCCGATGAAGTTATTACAAAACTGGGTAGCTCCTTAGTCGTAAAACCAGCACAAGAGGGTAGCAGTATCGGCTTACATCTTACGGAACATCGGTCTGCCCTTGGGCTAGCCCTTTCTACCATTCGCTCTAATAAATGGCTCATTGAGCAACGAATCCGTGGACGTGAGCTAACCGTAGGTATACTTAATGGGGTTGCCATGGGAATTGTTGAAATCTGCAGTCAGAGCGGCATTTATGACTACGATACAAAGTACTCCCCCGGCACGGCTGAGTATCTTTTCCCTGCGCAACTAGATTCTGGCTTATCAACGAAGATCAAAGAGCAAGCGGAGCAGATATTTGATGCCTGCGGCTGTCGCGACTTTGGGCGCGTAGATTTTCTCCTAGATAACTCGACGCCTTACTTTTTAGAGATCAATACGCTGCCAGGTATGACAACAACCAGTCTCTTGCCTAAAAGTGCTCTGTGCCAAGAATATGATTTCGAACAATTAGCCATTGAGCTTGTAGCACCTGCAGTTGCTCGATTTAAATCGGCAAGTATTAAATGATCGGAGGTGGCAAACAAAAGGGCAGCACATCTGCAGGTAGCAAGAATAGTTGGCGTACTTTACCAGGAACTGCGCCTATTAAACCGCTAGCTGGAGGCAAACGTAGGAGCCCAGAAATATTTAGATTTTTAGCTTTGATTTTTATGCCTATTCTTTTGGTCGGCGGTATAGTTCTATCAGTCATTTACTTTAAAAATACTGAAAAATCTTTTAAAATTATCACCCCATCGAAGCTAGTTGAGAAAATTATTTTCGATACAGACGGTGTTCTGCCGAGTTCTTGGCTAAGCACGGTAATCGAATTGCGACGCGATACGAATATGATGGAGGCAGATATTCATGCTATGAAGCAGCAACTCGAAGCACATAGGCAGGTGAAGTCTGCCTCGGTTGAGCGCCAGTTCCCAAATATATTAAAAATTAATATTAAGGAGTATGAGCCAGTTATGAGGATGCGTGTCGTTGGATCTAATGATCAAATAGAGCTGCGC
Source organism: uncultured Opitutia bacterium (assembly GCA_913041275.1). Classification (GTDB taxonomy): domain Bacteria; phylum Verrucomicrobiota; class Verrucomicrobiia; order Opitutales; family Coraliomargaritaceae; genus Thalassobacterium. The sequence continues at coordinate 5,595 of CAJWHF010000023.1, read as the reverse complement.
ATAGTGTCACGTTCTGGTACTATCTATCAGGGTGAAGGTTATACAGAGGTGATTTTAAACGAGTTGCCCTATCTCCAGCCATATCAGCACCCTGAGGGTGGGTTAAATCCACTTCGTGGAATCGATAAGGTGGCAGAATTGCTTGATTTGACCCGTCGTACGCAGCCAAATTTTTACAAGTCTTTGAAGGTAGTTTCACTGGAAGATTATTCTGGATACCCTGATATGCTCGGCGATGTCATTGAGTTTCGTACGACGATCGTACCTCGCGTTATTTTTGGATTAAATATTGATTTTGCGCAACAACTAGATCGACTCGGACTAATTTTCCAATATTTGAAAAGTCGCGACAACCCCGCTCTCAAGCGCATTGATCTTTCTGTTCCTGGGTCAGCTGCAGTCCAATTTGAGAAAGGTCGTATAAGAACATATTAAATAGGCGTAGCCTTTTAATTATTTCTTATTGAGAAAATCACGGCTCGCACGTTTGATTTTTTTGATTTTTGCCTCGTTTTTCTTGAGGTCACGTTTGTCCATACGATCAATAAAGAGCTTCCCATTTAAGTGATCGACTTCGTGCAGGACACAGCGACCGAGGAGTCCGTCGGCTTCCAGTACATGCGGGGTTCCCTCGGTATCTTGGAATTCGCAGCGTACGCATACTGGACGAGCTACCTTGCCGTTGACTGCGGGGAAGGAGAGGCACCCTTCTTCGTACACATCCTCTGTCTTATCGATAATACTTACCTTTGGGTTAAGGAGTGCCATTGGCATAATAAGTTCTAGTGGCGGCTGCTTTGCGTCGTACTTGTAATAAAATGGCACACTAGCACCTACTGGAGGACGAACGTCGATTACACAGATTTGAAGGTCCTTGCCAACTTGTTGAGCAGCTAATCCAATGCCCTCTTGATGATACATGGTATCAACCATGTCATCGGCGAGTTGGGCTAGTGCCTCATTAAAGTCAGTTATTGGATTGCCGACTTTTCGTAGGATGGGTTCGCCGTATTGAGTGACACGTAATATCATTGAAGACTAGATTTCCAGTTTTGACATAAAGACGCAAGTTAATGACACGATTAGTTATTTTTTACCAAGATTAGTGCTAAAGTATGATTTAAAGAGTAAAAGTGGCGTATTTCTGGCAGTTCCTAGCTTGACAGATAATGAGGCGTGGGTTTTTCTCTGCGGCTTGCCTAAAATAGAGGTATACAGTTATGAATCCAACCTACAGACCTTCTAAACTCCGCCGCGCACGTAAGTTCGGCTTCCGTGCACGAAATGCAACTCCTTCAGGCCGTAAGGTACTAGCCGCTCGTCGTGCCAAGGGTCGCCATCGCCTCGCAGCCTAGTTGGCATAAGTCGTTTGCGAATACCATTATTGGGGCCATGGGCATCCCGGTTTCATCACGTCTGCGTAAGCCTCGCGATTTCCAAGATACGCGCAGAGAGGGTCAACGCATTGACTGCGGACCTTTTATAGTGCAATGTTGCACTAGTGTTAAGCCTGGTCCATCTCGATTGGGATTAATTACAAGTCGCAGAGTTGGAAAAGCGGTGAAGCGCAATTACGGTAGGCGAATATTTCGCGAACTCTTCCGCCAGTATTCTAGCGATTTGCCACAAGGTAGCGATTTAGTAGTCGTGTTACGCAGCAGTTTCGATCGCTACAAATATGCTGATCTAGAGTTGCGCTTGCTTCGTGCTTTTCGCACGCTAAACAAAATGAAGAACTGTAGCGCAGTAGAATTACCTAATTAATGACAGCTTATTTACATATGGTTTTTAGAATTTTTAAATCTTCTGCACCTTCGCTTTCTCGTGCGGCAGCGCTCATGGTTCGCCTCTACCAGTTATTCATCTCACCTCTTAAACTATTTTTTTTTGGTACTCCTGGGGCTTGTCGCTTCGAACCTACCTGCTCGTGTTACACGCATGAGGCGCTTATAAGACATGGGTTTTTCCATGGTTCTTGGTTGGGGTTGCGACGGATTTTACGTTGTCACCCATGGCATCGAGGTGGGTTTGATCCTGTCCCGAATATTAAAAGTGAACATCAGCATAGTATTTCACCTCCTTACAAAAAGCACATAGATGGATAAAAAAAATACAATATTAGGCCTTACTTGTATTATAGCCGCTATCGGCTACATGTTTTGGCAGGCACAGTTAATAGAAAAGCAGCGCCTTGAGCAGCTTGAGTTCGTGGAGAACTTAGAAGCTCCTGTTGTGCAATCTACTTCATCGGTAGATTCGATAGGGGCATCGGATGAGTACAGCACTTCTCCAGTTGATATCAGTTCAGGTTCAGTTGAGGAATTATTTAAAGACACTAATGCGGCTCAGTTTTCTGGTCAAAAGGCCAAAGTGCTTACGGAAAAGACAGTGTCGCTTGCCAATGAATACATTGAAGCAACTTTTACTACCAGAGGCGGAGCCATACGTGAGGTTAACTTTCTGCAGACAAAGCGAGGGGGGCGTGACGAATACGTATTTAATCAAAATGGGCTGTTGCCAGCTATGAGCTTGAGTTACAGTTCTCCCGGCGGACAGATGCGTGAATTCGCGCTTGATTATCGCATCGAAAAACAAACTGCAGACTCGGTTACTTTCTTACTTGAAACGGCTGATGGAATGCTAATCCGCCGAATTTACCGTATTGCTCCTAGTGATTCGCAGGTCGAGCCCTACATGATACAACATAATACTGTTATCAAGAATGGCTCATCGACGGCCAAGAGCCTGCCTACAGTCTATTTTAATTTGGGTACTACTCGTCGAATTATGGACGATCAACTTGGCGCCAATTACTTAAATGTAAGCTATTTTAATGGTGAAGATGTAGAGTTTATTCCTCTAAAAAAGCTTACAGGCGGGAAGGGCTTTCTAGGGATTGGTGCTAGTGCTAGGACCGATGAGATTAAGGAGTCTGCACGTGTTGAGTGGGCTTCTGTTAAAAATCAGTTTTTTGCTAGCGTGCTCTACTCAGATGACGGACCCGCTAGTGACTTATCGGTCTACTCGGTAGAAGCCGCCGCTGACGGGCGACCAGGTATTTCTGGAAGCGCTGGATACTCTATTGGCGACTTGCAGGTGGGCGAAGTAAAGTCATTAGATTTCCAAATATATATTGGCCCGAAAGAATTTAAGCGCCTGCAGGCGCTAGGTAACAGCCAAGATCTAGTCATGCAATTTGGTTTCTTGGGTTTCTTTAGCAAACTGCTACTGGCTTTTATGTATGCGATTCACAGCGTCATACCAAGTTGGGGTTGGTCAATCGTCATTATGACGATCTGTATTAAATTGCTCTTCTGGCCACTTACAGCCAAGGCAAGTCGTTCACAAAAGCGTATGGCTAAAATTCAGGGCCCCATGTCCGAACTCAAAGAGAAGTATAAGGACAATCCGCAGAAGATACAGCAAGAGACACTCAAACTCTTTAAAGAGCATCAAGTTAACCCCGTCGCGGGTTGCCTACCGATGGTTATTCAAATGCCTATTTTTCTTGGCCTTTTTTACATGCTGCGTACCGCGTCCGAGCTTCGCCATGAGCCCTTTCTTTGGGTATCAGACCTATCTATGCCCGATACTATTGCGGAGGTAGGTGGATTTCCGATCAATCTGCTCCCTATTATTATGGGGGTGACCATGTTTTTGCAGATGAGTATGATGCCCGTTTCCCCGACTGCGGATCCAATGCAGCAGAAGATCTTCAAATTCCTACCTTTCATCTTCCTTGTTTTTCTTTACAGTTTTTCTTCTGGCTTAGTACTCTACTGGACCGTTCAGAATATCTTAACGATTATTCAGCAAAAAATTATAAATAATCGCCCCGACGAACCACTCGTACCAGTGGCTGTTACTTCTAGTCCTACAAAAGGAAAAGGCGGAGCTCCTAGAACCAAGCCAAAACGCAAATAATCTTTCACTTCTAATACTCTCCCTATAGAAAAATATTATGTCAGGACATAGTAAATGGGCCACAATTAAGCGTGCAAAAGGGGCAGCCGATGCAAAAAGGGGCAAGGTCTTTTCTGTATTAAGCAAAGATATTACTCTAGCTGCGCGAGATGGGGGTGGAGATCCTGCAATGAACCCGCGCCTGAGAACTGTCATCGCTAAGGCCAAAGCGGCCAATATGCCCTCCGATAACGTCGAGCGTGCGATCAAAAAAGGTACGGGTGAGTTACCTGGTGTAGTCTACGAAGAACTCGTCTACGAAGGCTACGGTTCGGGTGGTGTCGGCATTATTGTGGAGATCACAACCGATAATAAAAACCGATCTGCCTCCGAAGTTCGTAGCACCATGACTAAGAGTGGTGGCAATTTAGCAGGGGTGGGTGCGGTAGCCTTCCAATTTGATCGTAAAGGTCAGTTTATTATAGATGCTCAGCAGAGCGATGAAGAGACCCTTATGAATATCGTCTTGGACGCAGGAGCCGAAGACATCACAAACGAAGGCGACCATTTCGAAGTAATTTGCCCTATATCTGAATACGACACACTTTCCCAAGCCCTGAGCGATGAAAATATAACTACAGAGTCTTCTGAATTAGCCTATATTCCTAATGTCTCAGTGCCGATTGATGATAGGGATACCGCCCGCAAGGTACTTCATCTTATTGATAAACTCGACGATTTGGAGGATGTAAAAGCGGTTCACCATAACATGGATATTGGAAAAGACTTACTAGTAGAAGAGGATTAACCAGTTTTTCTGGGTACGAAGTCCTTTAAAAACCGCTTGCTAAATGCTTCTTTTCCGGTCAGATTAGGATCTGTTGTATATTAAATCTACTTACTATTATGCTCAAAAAATTTCTTTCTATTTTAACTATCTTTTCGCTACTACTTGTCTTCGCTGGCTGCCAAGGCGTTGGTAATTCAAGTATTGGTCCAAAAGAGACTAATCTTCTAGGTATTGTTAAAGTTCAGCCAGATTCTTACGCTTCCACTGGACCAGCGACTTTCTCCATCAGTAGCGATGAATTTTTGAATCGTAGGAATTATGGTGGAGGTAAGACTACTTTGCTTTGGGGGCTTATTACTCTTAAAGACTACTAGTACGTTCTTAATGCATCCCTAGGAAGTTCGATTTTTTATTCTGCCATCTCCCTAGACCGCCTCCGAATGAGGCGGTTTCTTTATTATATGCTCCGAGTAATCAAAATTTTAGAGTGGTCTAGTGCTTCTGATTTAGTTACTTATCGATTATGACTCAGTCAAAAGAAGAGATTTTAGAACTCGGCCGTAGCACCATTCTCGCCGAAGCTGCTGCCTTAGAAATTGCGGCCACTCGCCTAGACGATTCGTTTGCGGCTGCAGTAGAGCTAATTTTAGCTGCTCCTAGTAAGCTGATAATTTGCGGAATTGGTAAATCGGGGCATGTCGGTGCAAAGCTAGCTTCTACCTTTTCCAGCAGTGGAATTCCTGCGGTCTTTCTGCATGCTACTGAGGCGATTCATGGTGATATGGGCGTCTTTCAGGCAGGCGATCCGACTATTGTACTCTCTAAAAGCGGAAGTACAGCAGAGGTGCTGCGACTCATGCCACTGCTGCGAAAGTTGCAGTCTCCGGTAATCGCTATTTTGG
>CAJWHF010000022.1 GCA_913041275.1 uncultured Opitutia bacterium | reverse complement strand
GATATTTACGATGTTTTCTGATGCTCGTGCCATTACAACTTATATTTTCTAAGGGTCTGTTTAATAATCAAAATTTTAATATTTATACAATTTAAGATTTCTCAAGTCCTCGTCAAACAACTGTGATGAAAACTTTAGGAGTAATTTTTTGTTTTTGGATGTGACCAAATATTAGAAGGCTACTTCGCAAATTCCCCTATGCAGGCGCGCTACTTTGAGCGGATCTGCATACGATCCATAAAACACACTACAATAGTATGCGGCAGTGTTAATACCGATATCCCAATTAGGGCTTTAGCTAACCAACTTAATTCTATCCCTCGCAAAGAAAAAGACATGTTAAAGGCAGCCCACATTCCTATGAGCGCGATAACAGTCATCAAACTAGTTAGCTCAAGCCAGCGAATCTTTAATCTAAAGTACTTTCCTGTCTCTATGAGCTGACTGCCTAACTGATCCGTCCACAATATCCTCAGAGTATGACGCAGACTGTGCCAAAATACAAAGTAGCATCCGATCGCCCACAAGGGGGGAATAAATAAAAACCAAATTAGTAAAATTAAAGCTTCTGCTCGATCAATCCAAAGCGATTTTCTCTCCGACTTTTCAATGCGACCCAAAGAACATACGTTGTATAGAGCGAATAATCCGAGTGGGATCAGAAAAAAGAAGATGGAGTTATTTGTGACCCACTGCGCCTGGTAGCTTAGTCTTCCACTACTACTTACTAAGGCCTCTATGACAGCTCGATAAGTTTCGTTTCCCAGAAATCCAGGAACAAGGATTGGTATGCTGCCCCTGTAAAGAATGTGTAGCGCCGTTAGCGCCGTAGAGCGAGTGAGATAATTCGCTCTATGTAGTTGAAGCGAAATATATCGGTCTCCCTGACCCCAATGAAAAATTGTTAGGCCGAGGAAAAAGAGAGCGGCTCCTAGCGGGTAGATTCTCCAAAAGATTAGATAAATTAGCGCCGCTAAAGTATACAATGTGATACTAACGATGCGCCCAGACCAAGAGTCTTTCTTTAACATCCCCCACAGTAGCAAATGGTCCGCGCCGCCGTGTGGCATACCAAAAATAAAAAGGCTGATAAAAAGCGGTAATAACTGCAAATGGATGGGCCATCCTGCGCTCATTGTACCTAGTACTGCTAAGGGTAGAAAAACTAATAAACTAAAAATGATTAATCCCCGTGAATATTTCCTTGGGAGAATATTCACAGCTGTAGGCGTGACCGGCACTGGGCTCCATTCTATCCACTTCATGATTGATCCCCTCGCCAAGCACGCCACAGGCACAGCCCTTGTAGTACAAACAAATTAGTGAGTGAGAAAAATAATATTTCCTCTATTGGTAAATGCCCAACTCCTATACCCGTGCGCGTGGCTAAAGTGATCGACCAAATACCCTCGGATATTGCATAAGAATCAGCGATACATAGATATACTGAAAACCCAATCCATAGGGGCGCCCAAGTTTTAAAAGATTTAATTAGTACCTGTGATCCTAATCCCCACTGTAATGCTAGAGGAGGGCAGGCCCATACTAGAATCAGCCCTAAGTAGGTCCCGCAGGAATAGCATAGGCACAGTGCGCCGAAAAGCCCGACCAAAAGAGCCATAACTAGTCCAGGATATGAAAGTCTAAGCTTAGCGTATTTAATGTGCGGCACCAGTGAAGTCCACAGCACACCAGCGAATACAGTCTGAAGTACCATAAAAAAATATTCTTCAATAGGCACATATCCTAAGACCCCAGCTACAACTCCGGCTGGATAGGTCCACACACCGCGCATAATTAAGTAATTATCCCAGGGAGTCGTGTAGACCAGAGCTATGATGCCCATTAGAGTAATCGGGAGATACTCAAATTTACCTACAGGTTTAAGAAGCCTTTTGGCGCACAGCGTTAGCAGTAGTGGTGCACAAATAAAAATGATCAGGAATTCGAGGTAGGTCATCGGCTACTTCGAAAACAAAGAGCGTGCGAGGCACTGGATTAAAAAATACATTTTCTTAGGTCGCTTCACTACGGCGCGATCTTTGTAGAAATGATTTGGATTACTGCGAATCACAGTACCTATCTCTCGGTACATTCTCGCAGCCCACCGAACTACGATCCGCATTCTAAATGGCAAGTGTTTGATGCCTGCTTCCGAACTAGCATACAGGCCATCAGCTAATTGAAGTAAGCTCTCTTTAGCAGCAATGGTCCTGTCTCGTATATCAGCACTATCCGATACTAAATCAGTAGTAGTAACCCCACCTTCAAATAAACTAGCAGGCAAATAAATCCTATCATTTTCAGCATCTTCGCGAACATCGCGGCAGATATTGGTCAATTGCATAGCAATTCCTAAATTTTTTGCATGCTCAAGGGCTTCCTTGTCTTTAACGCCGAAAATAGGGCAGAGCATCAGACCAATGGTGCCTGCCACTGCGTAGCAGTATTCAAGGAGCTCCTCTTCTGATTGAATCCTTACTCCTTCCTGCTCTCTGAGCATAGCTTGCATAAGTTCAGTAAGAGGCTCGTTATCGAGGCTCCATCTAGCTTGAAGGAAACGGTAATGGTCTAATATGGCATGAGGCTGATTCTGCATCCACGCGTCCATAGAATCTTTAAGCTTGTCTGCATTACCCCCATCCGCCCAATCGTCTAGACTCCTACAGACGAAATAGAGTCTGAAAACTGCATCCGACTGAGCTTTAGGGAGGAGGAATGAAGCGAGTGAAAAAGTCCTACTCTTCGATACAAATAGTGCTTTTAAATCGCGCGCGCTGTCGTCTCTGGATGGAGGCACAAGTCTCTCTATGACTCGGGCTGAGGCAACAACCCCAGGCACTCCTGCACCTGGATGCGTGCCTGCGCCACAAAAATAGAGATTTTCGAGTTCTTCTGATTTATTGTGGAAGCGAAACCAAGCCGATTGAGTGAAGAGTGGAGCAATCGAAAATCCACATCCCCACAAGGTATTAAATTTACCTTCAAAGTCATCGGGAGTGACGAAATGAGAGACTGCGGTGCATTCGCTCAGTCCAGGTAAGAGAGTATTCTCTAGCTGCTGCTCTACTTGAATTCTTATTTTTTCGCCTGCCTTCTTCCAGTCAATGTTAGCCTTTTTGTTTGGTACAGGCGCGAGTACATAAAACGCATCCCCACCTTCAGGGGCCATAGCTGGGTCAGTAGATGCAGGACGATGGAGGTATAGACTGAGATCATCAGAGAGCACTTTTTGGTCATAGATCTCCTCCAGTAGCTCTTTAAAAGTCTCCCCCATAATTATAGTATGGTGTTTTACTTCTGGGTAAGAGCGGCTAGTGCCAAAATACCAAACAAAAAGCCCCATAGAATAAGTCAGCCCATCGATGCGTCGATTGGTCCATTTCTTGCGATACTTTTCGTCGATTAATTTTCGGTATACCTTTGCTGGGTCTGCATCAAAAATGACAAGGTCAGCGCGCTCCTCTTGTCCGTTTTTCTTACGTATCCCTACTGCCTTATTATCCTCTACTAGAACCTCACTGGCGCTACTGTTAAGCTCTAGTTGGATGCCCTGCTCATGCATTAACTTGACCAATGCATCCACTAGTGAGCCAGTTCCTCCCCTAGGAAACCACACCCCCCACTTTCTTTCTAAATAGTGTATCAGGCAATAAATTGAAGTCGTATTCATGGGGTTACCTCCCACCAGTAATGGGTGAATACTAAAGGCTCTTCTTAGTCGCTCATCTTTGAGGAATTTCGAGACTAATGAGTAAACCGAAAGATAACTTTTAAGAGCGATTAATGCAGGAACCTGCCGGACCATGATCCAGAATTTGTGGAATGGTTGATCGGATAGTTTTTCAAAGCCTATTTTAAAGATCGCCTTAGAGAAATTAACTAGGCGCTCGTATCCCTTTCCCTCTCCGGGCGAAAGACGATCAATCTCTGCAATAGTGTCTTCTAGGCTTCCGCCATAATCGAGTTTAGATCCGTCAGAGAATTCAAAGCGGTACCAAGGTTCTACTGGCAAGAACTCTACATAGTCTTTCCGATCTTTCCCAAACAGAGCAAAGAGTTCGTCAAATAAGAAAGGCGCGGTGATAACAGTGGGCCCCGCATCGAATTTAAAGCCATCTATCTCGTAGACCTGAGCGCGCCCACCAGCTCGACTATTGTTATCAATTATGGTTACTTCGTAACCGAGTCTACGTAAGCGTAGGGCGGTAGCGATTCCTCCGAAGCCTGCTCCTACAATAATAGCAGTTTTGTAACTTTTTGGGCCCTCTCGCATGCTAATGAATAGCTGTCCAAACTTGTGACCCAAGGTATCTAACTACCTACGGGCAATAGCCTGCTAGAGGACGGAGGTCGCTGGAGTTCGATAAAAGGAAAAAGCAATTCTTTGAGTGTGCCACAAACTTGATCAGGTAAGGATTCAGCGAGCTGTATGGAGTCCGCCACTAAAGATTGATGGTAGTCGCTTATGTAACGAAAGCTTTCGTTTGTAGACATGTGGGTATTTCCCAACATGTGATATAAATTCGGTCGAGCATTCTTTAAGTCGGATGAATGCGCGCGCCCCGATTTCGTGCCGAGGAAATCACTCTGGTCGTCTTTTATTTGGTAAGCTACCGCCAGGTTGAGGAAAATTTTGCTTAAAAGATCTTTATGGTCGGTCTGATCCACGATATGTGTGATGCAACGCGCCGGCAAAGCAAATAGGGCACCGGTTTTATGAGATGCCATGCGGAAATAATCGTCTAAAATTACGGCTGTTTCAGTGGTATCGAATTCAAGCTCCTCTACAGCGCCAGATATAGCCGAAGAAACCGCAGATGATATTTCACGAGTCCACGCTACCTTAATCTTATCCGCTACCTTCGAATCGCTCGCGACCTCGTAGGCTTTGGCGATTAGCAAATCACCGATTAGTAAGGCTTTCGATTTCCCGTACTTCTTCCAAATAGCCGGACATCCTCTTCGCTGCGAATCTTCGTCTATCAGGTCATCATGTATGAGGCTAGCGTCATGCAGTAGCTGCGTTAAGGCAGCTACATCGAGGATCACATCTTCAGACACGCCGTAAGCAGCACCTAATCCCAAGCAGATTCTACCGCGGATATTCTGGCCGGACCAAAAATAATCATCCTCCGAAAAATCAGCGAGTGTTGTATTACTGCAAAAACAAGCCTTGAGCCGCCACTCAAGGCGACTCAAGGCTGAGGTCATTAAATCCATCTTTGGAAAAAACTAGTGGCTTCTGCTTGCGCTGTCGCTGGTAGCAGCTACCCAAATTGCGAGTCCAAAGGCTGCCTTGTTAATTAAGTCAGCAAGGTTATAAACTATATCCAGTGTTCCTGAAGTGTTAGCATCTCCCATACCTAGGAAGTACCCGATTGGGTAAATTGCCCAACCTACAGTCACAATTAGACGAATAGTCTTGAAAGCATTCTGAGATGCAACGTTTCCGCTGTTTTCATTGAGCTGGGAAGCTTCACCTTTGAAGATTTCATAGATGATGTAGAGCCATCCAGCCATACCAATTACAAATCCAGCCATTTCTGAAACACCTAGTACTTGAGTTTCCCCTAAGTATCCACCCACAAGCATGACAAGTGATGCTAATAGAAGCTTCCAGAAAACGCGTACGCTTACCACAGTAACTGCAGCAAGAATCAAGTAGAACTCTACGATTTGGAGAGGGACAGTAATTAGCCAGTCAATGTAGCGGAATACTGTTGGGCTAGTTCCTGTATTTACCCACACGTCACGCATGTAGAGGTAGTGCCAGAAAGCGATACCTGTGACGAGACCAGCAATTGTAAGGGAGGTTTTCCACTTACCTTGTGCGCGGTCGCGCTCGACGAAGAAAAATACAGTTGCTGCTAGCATGATAGCTGTCGCTAACCAAAAGCTAATACCAACGTAATCAGTTGGGCTTAAAGAACCACTGTGGCTCAGAGTATCTGTGCAATGACCGCCGTAGGCAAACACTGCTAAAAACAGAGAACTCATGAATGTAATTAATAATTTTTTACAGTACACGTTATGTTTATTTTAGGTTGGGGGTTTTGAAGTATTACTAAATAACTTAGCAAGTACCTCGGCGAAGGAGGTAGTAAAATAAATAACCAAGCAAATACAAGTAATTTTTCGTGTTATTCCTTTGCTATTATCTCTGTCTTTACAGCGTAAATAATCTAACTTGTGGCTCGGGATTTTTAGATTCTAAATCTCCCTCTCAGGAGTCTTTCCCCCTAAAATTGACCTAATCATTTGATCTTAGGAATGAATGTATTTAAAGCGCTTTTGGGTCTCTCGTCGGACTGTGCCATCTTGTGAGTATTTACGCGCAATTGTGACAGTGAGTGTGACATTTTGGCATTAATTTGCAACAAATGCCTCGATTATGTTTTATTACTTAATTTGTAAATAATTGTTAATTAGTTATTTAAGTAATTTCTTATACAATGGCATTTGGAATGCTATATTCAGGCATGAGTAAAATAATTGGAATAGATTTAGGCACTACGAATTCTTGCATGTCCGTGATGGAAAGTGGAGAGCCTGTAGTGATACCAAACTCGGAAGGTGCGCGCACGACTCCATCGGTCGTTGCTTTCGCTAAAGATGGAGAGCGTCTCGTTGGGCAAGCTGCCAAGCGGCAGGCGGTCACCAATCCTAATAACACGATTTTTTCAGCTAAGCGCTTGGTTGGTCGTAAGTTTTCAGAGGTTCAGGAGGAAGCTGCTAGTCTCCCATATAATGTGGTCGAGGGTAAAAATGGCGACGCCTATATTGAAGCTGAGGTAAATGGTAAGGCAGAAAAGTTTGCCCCAGAGCAAATTTCCGCTATGATTTTACAAAAGCTTAAAGCGGACGCTGAGGCCTATCTAGGTGAGAAGGTTACCGAAGCAGTCATAACTGTACCGGCGTATTTTAACGATGCGCAGCGCCAGGCGACAAAAGATGCAGGGCAGATCGCAGGGCTAGAAGTTAAGCGTATTATCAATGAGCCAACTGCTGCGGCACTCGCATATGGCTTAGAAAAGGGCCAAGACGAAGTTATTGCAGTCTACGATTTGGGTGGTGGTACATTCGATATCTCGATTCTCGAAATTGGTGATGGGGTTTTTGAAGTTAAAGCCACTAACGGTGATACGCACCTCGGAGGTGATAACTGGGACAGCGCTTTGATCGATTATCTAATAGGAGAATTCAAAAAGAGCGATGGAATAGACCTGCGTGCCGATAAAATGGCTCTGCAGCGCCTAAAGGAAGAAGCTGAGAAGGCCAAGATTGCTCTGTCTTCTACTCAAAGTACCGATATCAATCTCCCATTTATTACGGCTGATGCTTCGGGTCCGAAGCATCTAAATATCGCGCTCTCTCGTTCCAAACTGGAACAGATCTGTGATAAGCTTTACCAACGAACAGTTGGACCTTTCAAAGACTGCCTTAAGGATTCTGGGCATAGTGCAGATGAAATCGGCGAACTCGTACTAGTCGGCGGTATGACACGTGCACCCAAGGTTGTAGAGATTGCTAATGGCCTAACTGGTAAAGCGCCACACCAAGGAGTGAACCCAGATGAAGTTGTGGCGATCGGCGCGGCTATTCAAGGAGGTGTGCTTCAAGGTGACGTGCGCGATGTACTCCTACTCGATGTCACTCCGCTAACGCTCTCAATAGAAACAGCAGGCGGCGTGTCCACCGCGATGATCGAGCGCAATACTACAATCCCCACTAAAAAGAGTCAGACTTTCTCAACCTATGCGGACAATCAGACTGCGGTGGATATTAAAGTACTCCAAGGTGAGCGTCCTATGGCCAAGGATAACAAGGTGCTAGGAAACTTCCGCCTAGACGGCATTCCTGCCGCCTCGCGAGGTGTGCCGCAAATTGAAGTAACTTTCGATATAGACTCCAATGGTATTCTCAATGTCAGCGCTAAGGATCAAGGCACAGGCAAGGAACAGAAGATTTCCATAACTGGTTCTTCCGGCTTAGATAAAGACGAAGTCGAGAATCTAAAACGTGAGGCGGAAGCCCATGCCGCTGAAGACGAGGCTCTGAAAGCACGAGTCGAAGCTCGCAACGAACTCGATAACATCGTCTACCAAGCTGAAAAGCAAATCGAAGAGCTCGGTGAGAAGATACCAGCAGAGAAAAAGACTGAACTTGAGACCTCTATCACAGAAGCTAAGGCAGTACTCGAAAATGAGGAAGCCGAAGCCGAAGCACTCAAAGCTCCAAAAGATAAGATTATGGAAATCATGCAGTCTTTTGCTCAAGATCTCTACAGTCAGCAAGCAGCCGAAGGTGCCGCAAACCCAGAAGAAGCCGCCAGTGAAGCTGGGGGAGACGATTCTGGTAAGCCAGACGATGATGCTGTCGATGCCGACTTCGAAGTCGTCGATGACGACAAGAAATAAACTTTAACCATCAGTGCACTGATGAAACGTGTGCGCTTTTTTTAGTTAAAACATACATCTCATAAACATACATAAAAAAATAAATATGAAAATTAAACCACTCGGTGAACGCGTTCTATTAAAACGCATCGAAGAAGACGAACAAGTCCGCGGCGGAATCATTATTCCTGATTCTGCTAAAGAAAAATCACAGGAGGCTGAAGTAGTCGCCCTGGGAACTGGTAAAAAGGACGATGCTGGTAAGGCAATTCCTTTTAATGTTAAAAAAGGCGATAAAGTTCTCCTGCCTCAGTATGGCGGCACAGATGTTAAAGTCGATGGGGTAGAGTATATCCTAGTCGATGAAGACAATATCCTCGGTGTGATCGCATAAATGCGATTGGCATTAACTCTAAACAAAAAGATCAAAAAATAATATATTATGGCTAAGCAAATTCTTTTCGATGAAGCAGCTCGCAAAAAAATCCTTAAAGGTGTCGAGACACTCTCTCGTGCTGTAAAAGTAACACTGGGACCGAAGGGTCGCAACGTACTCCTCGACAAAAAGTTCGGCGCACCGACTGTCACCAAGGATGGTGTAACAGTTGCTAAAGAAATAGATCTATCGGATCCTTATGAAAACATGGGCGCACAAATGGTGCGTGAGGTGGCTTCTAAGACCGCTGATTCTGCAGGTGATGGTACCACAACAGCTACTGTTTTGGCTGAAGGTATCTACCGCGAAGGTATCAAAAACGTGGCAGCTGGAGCCAATCCGATCTACCTCAAGCGTGGGATCGATAAGGCTGTATCCGCTGCAACAGCTGCATTCTCAAAGCAAAGTAAGAAGGTTAAAGATCGCGAAGAAATTCGCCAAGTTGCAACTGTCTCTGCTAATTGGGATGCTGAAATTGGTGACATCATCGCTGATGCTATGGATCGTGTTGGTAAAGATGGAACGATTACTGTAGAAGAAGCCAAGGGCATCGAAACCTCCCTCGACGTAGTCGAAGGTATGCAATTTGATAAAGGCTACCTCTCGCCGTATTTTTGTACGGACGCGGAAGCTCAGGAGGTAAACTTCGAAGAAGCGCACATTCTTATTCACGAGAAAAAGATCAGCAGCTTAAACGAAATCCTACCTCTGCTTCAGATAGTAGCTAAGACTAACAAGCCATTTCTTATTATTGCCGAAGACATCGAAGGCGAAGCTCTAGCTGCTTTGGTTGTTAATAAGTTACGTGGCACTTTAAATGTGGCAGCTGTTAAGGCTCCTGGCTTTGGTGATCGTCGTAAAGCTATGCTCGAAGACATCGCTGTCCTCACAGGAGGGCGTTGCATTACTGAAGACCTCGGCATCAAGCTTGAGAACGTGCAACTTAGCGATCTAGGAAAAGCTAAACGTGTTTCCATCGATAAGGAAAATACTATCATCGTTGAAGGTGGTGGTAAAAGCTCTGACATCCAAGGCCGCGTAAAGCTTATCCGTAAGCAAATTGAGGCTACTACTTCTGACTACGATCGTGAGAAGCTCCAAGAGCGCCTTGCTAAAATCGCTGGTGGAGTTGCCGTCATTAATGTTGGCGCTCAAACTGAGCCGGAAATGAAGGAAAAGAAGGACCGTGTGGACGATGCTCTGCACGCGACTCGCGCAGCTGTCGAAGAAGGTATTCTACCCGGAGGTGGTGTAGCGCTACTTCGCGCTGCTAAAGCGATCGAAAATTCGGCCGCTGACCTCGAAGGCGATGAAGCGCTTGGCGTTTGGATCGTTCGCCGTGCGATTGAGTCTCCCCTTCGCCAGCTATGTACAAATGCAGGTGTAGAAGGTTCGCTTATCGTAGCCGAAGTACTCAAGTCTAAAGCCTCTACAGGATACAACGTAGCGACTGGTGAATATGTTGACTTATTAAAGGCCGGTATCGTAGATCCAGCCATGGTTACTCGCACCGCTCTGCAAAATGCTGGATCTGTTGCAGGCCTACTCCTTACAACGGAGTGTATGATCACTGACGAACCCGAAGAAGCCAGCGCAGCAGCTGGTGGCGCTCCAGATATGGGCGGAATGGGCGGAATGGGTGGCATGGGTGGCATGATGTAAACTCCTGCTGGAGTCTACTCGCTTAGATCAAACAGACCATTTATTGATACAAGCCCCGGCCGAAAGGTCGGGGCTTTTTTTGTGGAGAGTGCCTGGGTCTCGTACTTTCAGAGTAAAAAGTTATTTAAAACTATTTACTGTATCTTTTACTAGGGGGTTGATTTGCTATGTGCTTGCACTTTTACTATCAGTAAATTTCCACACTTATACTGAATGAGCCAAACCAGAGTAGTTGCTGCCGTTGAAATCGGGACGTCTAAGATTGCTGTTCTAGTGGGCGAAATCGTTGGCGATTCGAAGCTCAGCATTATTGGACATTCAGTAGGTTCGTCCAAAGGCATTAAAAAAGGAGAAATAAAGGATCTTCATTTAGCTGGTGATTGCGTGCACGCTACTATTTTAAAGGCAGAGGAGAATGCTAAGTGCCGTGTTGAAGAAGTTTATCTCGCGCAGACAGGGCGCCACTTAAAAGGCGATTTTAACGTCGGAAGCTCGAGTGTGAGTTCGCCAGATAGCGTGGTGCAAAATATTGATATAGATGCTGCAAAAAAAGACGCTAGACGCCGCGCACTCCCGCCAGGGCGCATTTACATCCATCACATTCAAAATCCTTTTTCCCTCGATGGCCGCGAGTTATCTAACCCGCTATCTAAGGAGGGGCGCCAACTTCAGGTTGGATACTGGTCGGTGCACGGAGATAGCGAGGTTGTCGGGGATAGTCTACGCGTGATACAGGGAATTGATCTGAACGTTAGTGATATGATCCTATCTAGTCTAGCATCTGGAGTAGTCTTGTTGGAAGAATCAGAAAAAGATAATGGTTCTCTTGTAATTGACATAGGTGGTGGTACGACAGATTACGTCCTCTACCGTAAGGGTTACATCGTCAAGACTGGTGTTGTGCCAGTAGGCGGTGATCATATTACGAATGATTTAAGTATCGGACTGCGTGTATCTACTAAAAATGCGGAAGAATTGAAGTTTAAGCATGGCCGTGCTTACTATAAAACGGAAGATCGGGATGAAAAAGTATGGCTTATCGGTGACTTTACAATCGGGGACCGCCAGTATCCCCTCGCATCTATTACGAGGATTATTGAGGCTCGGGTCTGTGAAGTATTTGATATTATAAGGGAGCAGCTTGAGAGCTCCAAGGTATTTGATCCGAGCTATATCGCATCGGGCGTCGTACTAACAGGTGGCAGTGCAAATTTGCTTGGTATTGCCGAGGCTGCCCAGCGGCGTTTTGACTTAGATGCTCGTGTTGCTGATGGTCCTATCGATGTATCTGGAGAGCTCCGTTTACCAGAGTATAGCACCACCCTTGGATTACTGCGTTACGCGCTGACCGGTCAAGAGGAGAGACAGGAAGATGCCAAGCCCGTGAGTATTATCGGTAAATTCTCGGACTGGCTCAATTTTAACTAGGTATGAATAAGTCAACTGATACATTTTCTAGCCAAGACGGGACAAGCCGAGATCTCAAAATAAAGATAATCGGAATTGGTGGAGCAGGAACCAATGCAGTCGACGGCCTCAAACTCGATGATTTGGGGGATGTGCGACTAGCTGCAATTAATACGGACGTGCAAGCGCTCAATCAATCACCCCTAGCAGAGAAGCTGGTAATTGGTCGCTCGATTACGAGAGGGCTCGGCTGCGGTGGAGAACTGGAGATTGGTAAAAAAGCCGCTGAGTCAGATCGGGACGCCCTCGCTCGGATGATCGCAGATATGGATTTAATAGTTCTTGTTGTTGGCTTGGGAGGCGGCACCGGAAGTGCCGCCTCCCAAGTGCTTGCTCAAGTAGCAGCTAAGACGGACGCGCTCGTTTTGGTCTTCGCCACCTTGCCGTTTAGTTTCGAAGGTGCTCGCCGCAAAGAAATTGCCGAAGAAAGTATCGGCGAGCTGCGCCAGCTCGTGCACGGGCTCATTCCATTACCTAATGACGTGTTACTACAAGAGGGGGAAGAGGAAGACACTAGCGTGCTAAATGCATTTGCTGTGGCTGACCGGTGGATAGGTCGCGGTATAAATTCCCTTTGTGCAATGCTCTTGAAGACAGGCTTAATTAATCAGGACTTTAGCTCGCTGAGCTCCGTCTTTAAGAATCGTGGGGGTAAGACCATCTTCGGCACCAGCACTGCAACTGGCGAAAACTATGTACAAGACGCACTTGAAGACTTGTTTATCTGTCCCCTTTTACATCTAGGTGATCGTCCCGCACAGTTGGATCATATATTGGTCAATGTCATAGGCGGCGCCGATCTCGGCATCTCTAAAGTAAACGAGATCATGATGAAAGTGGGTAAGCGCTTTGGTTCGCGTGAAGATATCATCTTTGGGGCCGTCATTGATGAAAGTCGTAATCAGAGTTTAGAGCTCTGTATACTCGGCAAGGCTGACCTCGAAGGGGCAGGCAGGCCTGAGCCGAAGCAAACGCCTAAAAAAACTGTAGAAAATGGTCTTCAAATAGAAACGCAGATATCGCGAGACACACGCACCCCACGCCCAGTGCATAGATCTAAACTTAGCGAAAAATCTCCACCTAAGGTGAACCAAGATGAATTTACATTTATTGAAAATGGCGGGGAGCGCGGCTACTTTGAGAAGACCGATCGCAATGAGTACAATAACGAAGACTTAGATGTACCCACCTATTTGCGGCGTGGTATTAAAATTAAAATTAAATAGCATGCCTTGGTACCTTTACCACGCTTTGAAGCAACTTTTTCCCTCGGGGCGGTTATTTTCGTTTTTTTCTCTCATGTCGATCATGGGTGTGATGCTCGGTGTGTGTGTGTTAATTATCGTTCAGAGTGTGATGAATGGTTTCGGTGAGGGTATACGCCATCGCTTGACGCAGACGCAGGGTGATATTCGTATCCGTTCGGACGAGGTAATCTATGATTGGGAGGATGTGCTCGAGACTCTAGAGAAGCAGGATAATATTCTTGCGGCAGTGCCTTTCGCAGAAGGTGTGATCATGCTACAGCACGAGAACCGACCGCAGTTTCCATTTGTGCGTGGAATTGATCCACTTGTACAAGAAGAGGTTTTACCTATTGGGAAGTTTCTAACCATCGGCAATAGAGAGGATTTTGACGATGAGTGTGTCTTCCTCGGTGAGGGCTTGGCTTATTCGTTAAAGGCAGGTCCTGGATCGGTGGTTGAGGTCTTTACACCACTTATGTTGGAAGCCTTAAAGCGGGATGAGATTTTATTACCACGTGAGTTCAAGGTAGCTGGCTTATTCCGCACGGGCTCACCGCAAGTTGATGGTAATACTATGATCACGACGCTGCGGGTTATGCAAGAGCTCTATGGCCTGGAAAATGGTGTGCACGGCATAGCCCTTAAACTACGTCCTGGGATAGATGCCTACGGTTACAGCGCAGACTTAGGAGAAGATGTTTTACGTTCTGGATTGCAGGCGGTTAGCTGGATTGAATCAAACGAAGATTTTCTTTTTGTAATCGAGCAAGAGAAACGAGTTATTTCGTTCATTATCATCTTCATTATTTTGGTCGCTTCTTTCTCTATTGCTATTTCTTTGATGATGGCGGTAATGCGCAAGACTCGTGAGATTGGCCTCCTAGTTGCGATGGGTGGGCGTCCGCATCAGGTAGCTTTTAGTTTTTGTTTCCAAGGATTTTTCATTGGTCTTGTGGGTACTATCATTGGGATACTGATGGCCTTAGTATGCCTGAACTATCGTAGTGAAATATTGTCGGCTTATGCTGACATCACAAATACGCAGACCAATTTCCTGGGGCAGTATGATGTTTATGACATACCGGTGCATTATCTAGCCTCCGATTTTATCACAGTCACATGTTTTGCCTTGGCTATCTCTACCTTAGCAGGACTAATTCCAGCGCTTCGAGCTGCTAGGCTAAAGCCAGCAGATGCCTTGCGCGGAGAGTAATATCATCGACCTTTGATACCAAATAGAGAATCTGAAAATAGCTCTTAATACGTGAAAAAATTAAATGATATAGTGCTGGCATCCGTAGCCCTAGAAAAGAAATTCCAGGGGGCTGATGGCGAAATCTATGTGCTCGATGGAGTGGACTTTACACTACGCCATGGCGAAAGCGTGAGTATAAGAGGTGAGTCCGGTTGTGGTAAATCGACACTACTGAACATTTTATCTGGTTTAGAGCGCGCCGATGGGGGAAAGCTTTTTTGGCAGGAGCAGGAAGTCTCGGGATACTCAATATCAAAGTTTTCTGCTTCCCGTGCCCAGTTTATGGGATTTATTTTTCAGGACTATTATTTAGCTCCCGAGTTGAATGCTATTGAAAATGTGCTTCTCGGCGCACGTATTGCCGGTCAAGTCAATCAAGGGGTGCGTGAACGGGCAGAAGCATTGCTAATTCGGGTTGGTCTTAAAGAACGAATCACTCACAGCTCATTAAAACTTTCAGGTGGGGAGCGGCAACGTGTGGCTGTAGCGCGTGCCCTAATTAATGATCCACCGTTAGTTCTGGCAGATGAGCCAACTGGAAACCTCGACGAATCAACGGGACAGGCAGTTATGGATCTGCTTCTGGAGATAGCGGACGAGTCGGCTAAAAGCTTAGTTTTAGTTACACACAACCCAGAGTTTGCAGCTCGAACCCAGCGCCAACTTGTTTTGCATTTTGGTAAGCTCGACGATGCTTAAGTATGGCAATAAGTTTTTAGAATACCTTAAAGGCTAAATTGCTCAGGTATATAAATTTCCATAATCTGTAATGCAGTCTTGCGTCAGCCTACTACGAGTCTCAATACTATTGTTACAATTCCATGAATTCGGAAAGTAAAACTACTACACTAAGACGAGAAAATTTTAAAGACTTTCTCGTTAGTAAAGGCTTGCGCGTAACTAATCAGCGTTTGGCGATTTTAGATGCTGCCTACGACTATAGTGATCACTTTACTGCGGAGGACCTATTGGAGCGTTCGCGTGAAATCGATAGCTCCGTCTCTCGAGCAACAGTTTATAGAGCGCTTCCAATATTGATAGAGAGTAAGCTGATCCGTCAGGTCGATGTGGGCCTAGAGCACAAGTTTTACATGGCTAATCGCAATGCTAATGCCTTTCAGGCACAGGTTATTTGCTCCGATTGTGAAAAGATTTTTGAAATCGATGCACCTTTTATGGACTGGTATGGAAAAACCGTCGCAGACAAGCTCGCTTTACATGTAGAAAGTCAGCGTCTCCAAGTGACTGCACATTGCGATGAATTGAAAGTAGCCGGCGTTTGTAAACGAAAGTGCTAGTTAGATCCTGCTGATTATTCTACTTCGAATCGTACTCCGATCATATTGTAGTCTGCGAGTGTCCCATCTTCTAATTGAGCGCCTCTAGGCGGATTGATCATACGCCCCTCGACTATGATTGGCACTTCACGTGATTGGTATCCAGGCGCGCTGAGTCTGGCAATGTAAGGACCGTTTGATACATCTTTGAGCGGCATTAGATTTCGACCAATCCGCAAGTTTTCATAGAAATATACAGCCCTACCGTCAGGAGCTATGAGTTCGATCGTCGCACCCGGACCATTTTTACCATACTGATTAAATTCTAAGCTCCTCTCGTTCGCGTAGCGCACGCCAATATGAACCACGCCGGGAGAGCGTTCAGTCGCTTTGGGTCCTAATACAATGAAGAGCCCGCCTACTATTCCAGTAAGCAGAATGAGTAGGGCTACGACGAGGCCGCCTTTTAATTCCAGTGTTTTTATCATAGTCAGAGTATTATTTTATCATATTTTCGTGCTTGTTTCTAAAGGGCAAGGCGTTTTGATCCCTATTCTAATGAAGCGCACTCATCACTGTTCCGAACTCCGCGCAACGGATCAAGGCTCGTCCGTCACTTTAAGTGGTTGGATTGACTCTGTCCGTGATCACGGGGGTATTTTATTCGTAGACCTTCGAGATCGTGAGGGAAGAACGCAAATCGTGCTTGATCCATCTAATGATGGGTTAGAAGCCCAATTTTGTTCTATAAAGCCAGAATCTGTGATCTCCGTTAGTGGGAAAGTTGAAAAGCGCCTTGGCAAGACAGCCAATGCCAAGTTGGCAACAGGTGAGATAGAAGTACATGCCGTGGAACTTGAAATCCTCAATGTTTCTAAGACGCCTCCATTTCCCTTGGATGATTCGGCCGATAGGGTAAGCGAAGACTTGCGAATGAGCCATCGTTATCTTGATCTTCGCCGCGCGTCTAACACCAGAATGCTACGGATGCGCCATAAGACATCTAAGGCAATTCGTGACTACATGGATAAACAAGCCTTTGTCGAGGTGGAGACGCCAATGTTATTTAAGAGCACTCCAGAAGGAGCACGAGAGTTTCTTGTGCCCAGTCGCATGAACCCTGGTGCATTTTACGCGCTGCCTCAATCTCCCCAACAATATAAGCAGATGCTCATGGTCGGTGGGATCGAGCGGTATTATCAGCTCGCTCGTTGCTTCCGTGACGAAGACCTGCGTGCAGACCGACAGCCTGAGTTTACTCAATTAGATATTGAACTTTCGTTTATCGATCGCGAAGACATGTATGCCCTTATCGAGGGTCTGATGAAGCAGGTTTGGAAGGACGTTATTGGTGCTGATATTCAGACACCTTTCCTTCGGATGAGCTACTTTGACGCGATGAACCGCTTTGGGGTCGATAAACCTGATATGCGCTTTGGTATGGAGCTTAAGGACTGCGCTGAAGTTTTCCAAAAATCTAGTTTTAAGGTCTTCTCAAGCACGCTTGAATCGGGAGGGTCTGTTAAAGCTTTTAACGCTAAATCTTTGGCGGATATTACGCAGGGTGAGTTACGCAGCCTAGAAGATTCGGCAAAGGCGCACGGTGCGAAAGGGTTAGCCTTTATTAAATGTGAAGCAGGCGAGTGGAAGTCTCCTATTGTTAAGTTCTTCTCAGAGCAGGAGAAGACTGAGCTCAATAAATTACTCGAAATCGAAGATGGTGACATTGTATTTTTTGCCGCTAGTGAGTGGGAACGAGCTTGCACAATCTTGGGTCGTGTGCGCCTTGATGCTGCTCAGTTGCTGGTTAAACGCAGCAAGCTAACAATAAATCCAAATGAATATAAATTTCTTTGGGTCATAGAATTCCCGCTTATGCTCTTTGACGCAGAGCAAAATCGATTCGTTTCCTCGCATCACCCATTTACTGCTCCAGTTGTAGAAGACATAGCTCTGCTTGATTCGGACCCTAAAGCGGTTCGTGGTCAGCATTACGATCTTGTTTTAAATGGTGTGGAGCTTGGTGGAGGCAGTATCCGTATTCACCAGCCAGCCCTACAGAAGAAAGTCTTCGAGGACGTGCTCAAGATTCCCAAAGATATTGTGGAGAGCCGCTTTGGTTATATGCTCAAAGCCTTCGAGTACGGTGCGCCACCTCATGGAGGTATTGCTTTCGGATTAGACCGCATGGTTACCATCTTGACTCAACGAACTAGTATTCGCGATGTTATCGCCTTCCCAAAGAATCAAAAGGGTCAAGAAATGATGACATCTAGCCCTGGCTTTGCTACCGAGAAACAACTCAAAGATTTACACATAAAAGCAGTGCTGCCTGTTAAGGAAGAGAAATAGCACGCAAGTGCATGCTAGCGATCGCTACGCCTAGTAACTAGATCCTCTTTGTGTCGCTATGCAATTTTACCTAAATTAGACTGGAATCTAGAGCCTGCTATTAGTTTATTGTATTTATGCGTAATTCGCAATTTCTTGTCATCCTCGTTTTAGGCAGCCTCATCGCTTCGCTCTATGGGCAAATGACACCCAATGCACCAGTGAAGAACTTTCGTCTTCCTCGCTTTGGTGAGAATGGATTCACTGATTGGGTGCTTCAAGGGGCACAAGGCATTTATGATGGAGAAGAACAAGTGCGTGTCGAAGGAATGTCTATGCGTGTTTATTCTGGTGATGAACGCATGGCCTTAGAGCTTTCTATGGATAGCCCTACGGCTACCTTGCGACTCGAGGAAAACCGCGCCTTTTCTGATGATGCTATTGAGATCACCGGGGGTAATTTTAAGATCTCTGGTGTCGGCTGGGAGTGGTCGGGTGAATCTAGAGAGATTATTGTTAAAAACGATACGGTGGTCACCTTCACCCAAGGTATAGCCGGCGCTTTTCAAAATATAGATAATCAATCGAGTACTGCGCCCAGTACTGAAATTCAGAGTCAGCGCCTCTTATTACGCACGAATAAAGAGGCGTATTATTTTGAGTTCAGCGGAAATGTTGACGCTGCTTCCGATCAAATGGAGTTATACTGCGAACAGTTAATTGCGCGGGCAGATCCTCCTCAAGGCAGAGAAAGTGGGGTGCCTACAAATGCTCCAAATAAATTAGAGTCGATTCATGAAATGATCGCACATGAGAATGTCGTGATTAGGCAAGGAGGTAAAAGCGTTCGAGGTAATGAAGCTAAGTTTTTTCCGCGAGAACGTCAGGTACATATCTTAGGCTCTGCAAGTGTCGAAACCAAAGGTGCTTATTTAAATGGCGATACAATTCGCAGTGAGTACGGAGAAATTGTTATTAAGGGAGCCAAAAGTGTGGGCCGTGCTCAGATGATTCTCTATGGAACGGGCGGCCTGGGAATTTATGGTAATAAATCGCTTAGTTCAGAGACCATTGTGCTCGCTGATAATATAATTATGCAGGAGCGAGCCATTGAGAATCAGTTTAGATTTGAAGGCTCAGTTGAAGTGATGTCAGGACAGTTATACATGCGTTCTGACAAAATGTCCATTGCCGCGCATAGCTCTGGTCAGGCCTTCAGCGAAGCAGACGATGAATTCAAAGTAGGAGTAGTTAAAAATATCACTTCTTTTGGTGATGTGTACATCGAGCAAAGCAGCCAGATTGCGACCGCAGATAAAGTTGTATTTTACTTGGATGACCAGCGAGCCGTTCTCACAGGTAGTCCTAAAATAACGAATGCGGAGGCCGTCGTGGTTGGGCAAAGTATGGAACTAAAGCCACAAACGGCGATCATCCGTGGAGAGGCTAGTTCCCCTGTCATAGTCCGCCTACCAGAGATGGCAGATCTGGGTTATGATACCTTTAGCCCTAGCTTAGGTATGGGTGCAGTTGTAGCAACCGAATCTCCCGTTGAGTTACACGATACGGTTGTCACAAGCCAACATCTTAGAATGATCGAGGAGCCTGAACGTACACGCTTCCTTTTTTCTGATGAAGTCGAAGTTACCGCGACGAATCTAAACGCTAAGTGTGAACATCTAAACCTGATCACACGGATAGAAAATAATGCTAATACACTGGGTAAAGCATCACTCGACCTCGAGCGTATCGAAGCAGTAGACAATGTTTTGATTGCTCAGAAAGGTCGTACTAGTACATCTAAAAAAGCTTTTATACTACCGAAAGAATCTAAAGTCGTGCTCGAAGGGATGGCAGTTGTTCAGGACATAGATGGGCGTGTGGCGGGGCACCGTATTACGCTCCTGCAAGGCCAGCGCCGCGCAATTGTAGAAGGCGGTGGGCCTGAAGGGGAACGCGCCCGCATAACTTTGCCACCAATACCATCTAAAGAATAGATAGCCTATCCCTAAGCAGGAGGAATAGGGAATTATTTATCTGCTAGGCGGGGGGGGGTAGTTTATTGGTTATTTTTTAGCTTATCAGAATCGATTACATCGGGAGCGCGTTTGTCTTTTCCAGCCGTTTTATTGTAACGCCCTGTGACTTTATCCTTCTCATAACGAGTGAATCCGTGATTCTCGACATTCTCGTCGGTGAGCATGGATTGTGTGGCACCTTCGGTGTATTTGCTCGATACATTAGGTGAGTAAAAGACCTTACGCACTAAATTTCCAGTTTTAGGGTGGGCTTTAAGTGGTTCCTCAGACATACGCTGTATATACTCAAAGACTTCACCGTCGGAACCATCAGGGAGAATTTCTTGGTAAACGTAAGTGGGCATAAGCGATTGATTCTTTGTAGATTCAGCTGATCTTTTTAGTAATGTAAAACATGAACATGTATAGTTTACAATCTCACTAGTCCTTGGTCTAGTTTTTTAGGTTATTATTGCGTATCATTTATAATTTAAATACATACAGGCCTAGAGTTTGTGCATAAAAAATATACTTTTGATAATAGTTGAATATCTTTACTTTTTGCCTGCTTCATATGATCTTTAGTGTTCAGTATGAATCATTTATTTATCGATGCTTATAACGTGATCTGTGCTACTGATTCTTTGCGTCAAGTGATGCAGGGTAGTCTCGATGCAGCCCGTGATCAATTAGCTGAAATAGTACGTAGTATTCACGACGTTGAGGGTTTGCATACGGTCTTAGTACTAGATAGCCGACAAGATAGCATCCAAGTAGAGCACCCTTATAAGGTCAAAACTTTCGAATTTGTTTATGCCCCGGCAGAAGTCTCGGCCGACGGTGTAATCGAGCGTATGGTTGCACAAGTAGAAAAATCTGTTGATACAACAGTGGTGAGCAACGATCGTATGGTGAGGGAATCCGCGAGAGCTAACGGAGCCTTTGCTCTGCGCCCAGAAGCACTACTAGAATGGGCACGCGCTTGCGAATCTCGCCTTATACATGAGGCTCGCCGTCGCAGTAATGCTAATAGGAAGGAATTCAGGAACAGTATAAATTTTGAATCATGAATACTGCCTTTATACAATTTAGTGCTACTGTTGCTAGCTAGCATTCTTCGAAAGAGTGCTAAAATAAAATTATAAATAACTAATTATTATTGAACGTACTCTAGCTGAGC
>CAJWHF010000021.1 GCA_913041275.1 uncultured Opitutia bacterium | reverse complement strand
TCGGGCCGTAGCGCAGTCTGGTAGCGCACTTCGCTGGGGGTGAAGGGGTCGCAGGTTCAAATCCTGTCGGCCCGACCATTTTACTGTATTATAAACGGAGGTTATTTGTGTATTTGACCTTCAATTAGTAGCTCATAGCTTTAAAAAAGTTTTCTAATACAGAGATCGCAATTCGCTAGCATCTGGCTACCTTCTTATTCTGCGATATGATCTACGCCACTGCTCTGAGTAAAAAGCGCAAAGAGCTTGCGCTAGAAAAAGCATAAACTAAACTAGTAAGTTACTAGTGGTGTATTAAGATAGCTTATTAGCTAGCTCTGTAACTTCAATGCAGAGTAAATTAGATTTTTAAGAATGAGCAAAAGTAAAACAGCGTTTACAGACAATATGGAGTGTGAACTAAATTCACACTCCCTTTATGATCGTGATTTTTCCCACGACAGCTGTGGCGTTGGCTTCATAGCCAACAAAGCTGGAAAGCAAACTCATGATTTGATGCTCAAGGGGCACGAGGCTCTCTGCGTAATTCCCCACAGGGGAGGTATGAGTTCCGAAGGCGTAGGTGATGGCGCTGGCATCAATATGGATCTTTCGACTCGGTTCTTCGCTAAAATTCTAAAGCGTAAAACACTCAAAAAGGGCGAGTTTGGGGTAGCTAACTTCTTTTTTCCTCATGAGAGCACACAAGATACTGCCATCAAAAAAGTGATTGAAGAGAAGTGCGCAGAATTTAACCTAGAAATTTTACTATGGCGAATGGTCGAAGTAAATCCTGGCGTGCTAACGCAGCGAGCGCAGTCGAAGCAACAGCCGATTCACCAGCTTATTTTCGGTAAATCAAAATCTTTCACAGGTGATACAGAAATTTTTGATCATGCTATTAATGATGCACTCATCGCCATTGAGGCCGTAGCTTATAGCAATGAATTAATGCATGGCTTTTACCCACTCTCTATGAGTGCAAAGACCATGGTTTACAAAGGACGCCTAAACTCAGGGGAGGTAGTGCCTTATTTCAAAGATCTGACAGACCCAGACCATGAAATTAGTATTTTCTTATTTCACACACGCTTCTCAACCAATACTGCGCCAGCGACTTTTATGGCTCAGCCTTTTCGGTGGATGGCGCATAATGGGGAACTAAATACCGACAAAAAAAACCGCTTGAGCGAAGACGCCATTGCCAAGCAAAAGAACAAACGTGTTATATTTCCTAGGGGACAGTCTGACTCCGCTCGTTTAGATCAGACACTAGCACGCCGCATTGTAGAGGATAAGCTAGATATCGTAACCGCCGTGGTAGCAATGATGCCACCGGCTTGGGAAAATGATCTAACGCTCAAACCGCACGTCCGTGCGATGTACGAATACTTTAGTCTTTATGAAGAAAAAAATGATGGTCCAGCAGCATTAGTCTTCAGCGATGGTGTCCGAGTCGGTGCTAAACTAGATAGGATGGGCCTACGACCACTACGCACTGTTGAAACCGCAGAATACCTTGTAGTAACCTCTGAGGCAGGGCAGATCGATTTTCCACCAGAAGATGTAATCCGTCGCGGACGTATAGAATCCGGTGGTATTATTTATTTCGACCAGTCAACAGGTCGCAGTTACCGCACAGAAGAAGTAAATGAGCAACTTGCCCAAGCTGATGATTACGGAAAGCTTCTACGGGAGCGATCTGTACATATTGACGATCTGGCGGATTTTTCAATTTCTGGCTTAGAGGAAAAATACGAATTTGGGGTGGAACAACGCCACGTCGCCTACTCCATGAACCAAGAGAGTTTCCGCTTTCTCTTAGATCCTATGATTATCACTGCGGGTGAAAAAATCAGCGCCATGGGCTACGGTGTGGCCAGTAACATGATGACATTAGAAGAAGGGGGCATGTCTAGATACTTCAGTCAGCGCTTCGCCCAAGTCACCAATCCACCGCTAGATTCTATCCGTGAGAAGGACGGCATGACGCTACGTGTCGCTCTGGGTAGTAAGCCTAATTTTTCTTCGGGAGATACCCGTCAAATAATCCTCGACTCTCCCCTACTTCAGCGCCAACAGCTAGGACAAATTCGCCAACAAGGCCAAGTTACAGTCTCTGAAATTAGTAGCACCTTTTGTGCATCAAAAAAGGCTGAAGAAAACGAGCAGAACTTAGAAGATGCGATTAATGAGTTATGCGATAAAGTCGAATCGCTAGCGGATTCTACGCGTGGAATTATTATAATCAGCGATAAAGCAATTGGTCAGGGCCATGCGCCGATTCCAGCTATGCTAGCCATAGCTGCGGCAAATCAAAGACTCATTGAGAGTGGGCTAAGATTCAATGTATCTCTTATTATGGAAACCGGGCAGGCTGCCAGTTCGCATGATATAGCTTCATTACTCGGTTACGGAGCTCAAGCGGTCTGCCCCCTCACAGTACATGATAGAGTATTGACGCTAAACAAGGGAGAGAATCTCCAGCAAGGCCTTGATAACTTCCATAAAGCCATAGCTAAGTCGCTAATGAAGACCATGGGTAAGTTTGGTCTTTGCACAGCAGAGAGCTATATAGGTGGTGAATTCTTTGAGTCCAACTATTTAGATACGTCAGATCCTCGTTTATCTCATCATTTTCCCAACCTTAATTCGCCTGTTGGCGGCGCAGGCTTCGCTGAAATAGCTGCTAGCGCTGCCGAGTGGTACTTCAAAGCGCTTAGTATCCGTCAGGAATCCGATATCCCGCATCTTGGCCTCTTTAAAGAACGCCAAGACAATGCTGGACATACATTCGGGCAGGTCGCGGTACAGGAATATAAGAACATGACCAGTGAAGAGTTAATTTACTGCGTCGATGAAGAGATCGATCACATATTTAAGTCATATCAACTCACGGAACCAAAACACAAAGAAGCACTATTGGCATTTCAAACGCTAAATCTAGAGATCTCTGGTATAACTGAAGAACAGGAAGATATATCTAAAACGATTGAACAGACTTCAAAATTCTATGGATTAGATGGCTATCCTGAAGCGGTCCTTGAGATCAAAAAAGTCTTACATAAACGCGTCAAAGAAACGCAATCACAGATTGTGGATGAGCTTCTTACAGGGCAAAACGATGTGCCTGCACAAATTCAAAATGCCATTGAACAGCTAGTAGATGACAGCGCTGACATAAAAAACCGCGCATACAAGTTCTTTGGTTTCGAGCGTCGAACCCCCGAACAGATTGATGCTTTCAAGCTAACACATGCTTACTCTAACTTCGTAATAAACCTTAACGAGACCAGATCCATTCGTCCTGCAGCGCTTCGTGATATCGTATTTTTTCCTGCCGACATCACAGAAGCAAAGACCGTTGAAGATTTTGATTCAATTTTAGGAAAACAAAATATTCTTGGAAATGCTCACCTGACTGTACAGGGCCTATCGGTAGAATATCAAAAAGACAGGACTTACCATGCTACCTTAGAAAGAAATAGCACTAAAGTCAGACTGGCTAACATGAGCACTCACTGGAGCAAGCGATTCCCGGGCGTAGAGTTAAGCTGTAAGGATGATAGAATAATTATCGAAAAAATTCCGCCCCTAATG
Source organism: uncultured Opitutia bacterium (assembly GCA_913041275.1). Taxonomy (GTDB): domain Bacteria; phylum Verrucomicrobiota; class Verrucomicrobiia; order Opitutales; family Coraliomargaritaceae; genus Thalassobacterium. The sequence goes on along the minus strand of CAJWHF010000021.1, from coordinate 18,299 downwards.
GCACACTATTTAGACAAGCTAGTTCCAGCGCCAAAGCCATTAGAATTAGATAAAGTCCAAGCTGCTCACGAAATTACGCCCTGCCTCACAGCGGGCGCAATGAGCCATGGCGCCCTAGTGGGAATTGTACATGAGGCTGTTTCTCAGGGAGCAAATATTGCTGGGGCACTTAGTAATTCTGGTGAAGGAGGTGAAAAATCGCGCCGTTTTAATACCGTCAAGAGTAGCTCGATTAAGCAGATAGCATCAGGCAGGTTCGGTGTTTGGGCAGGATATTTCGCGGATCCCAATCTCAAAGAAATTGAGATTAAGATAGCTCAAGGCGCTAAGCCAGGTGAAGGCGGACAGCTTCCTGCACACAAAGTAAACGTAGAAATTGCTTCCTCTCGTGGAGGTACCCCTCTAGTTGAACTAGTCAGTCCGCCACCACACCATGACACTTACTCGATCGAAGATTTGGCACAGCTCATCCATGATGCGCATGCGGCGAGAGTAAAAGTCATCGTTAAATTGGTATCTTCTGAAGGTATTGGTACAATAGCAGTTGGAGTAGCAAAAGCCGGTGCAGATGTGATTAATGTAGCAGGCTCTACAGGCGGAACTGGTGCTGCAGCGGTGACTAGTCTGAAAAATACTGGGCGTTCTGCAGAACTGGGCATCGCAGAAGTACACAAGGCGCTCTGTGCTAACGGAATTAGAGATAAAGTAATTCTTCGTGCCAGCAATGCACATCAAATTGGATCTGACGTGATAAAATCTGCTATCATGGGCGCTGACTCTTTCGAATTCGGTACTACGGCTTTAATGATGCTCAAATGCGTGATGGCAAAGAACTGCAACATAAAATGCCCAGCAGGACTAACTACTAACCCTGAAGTATTTGAAGGGGATGCTCGAGCGTTAGCTCAGTACTTTTTGAATACTGCTCATGATGTGCGACGCATACTTGCACGCCTTGGTTTCTCTAGTCTACGAGCCATTCGTGGAAAAACTAGTTTGTTACATTTGATCAACCACAATTCGGTAATTGGATCACTTGACTTCCGTGATTTCCTTCAGGAGATAGAAGAAGTTTCCGTGGAAGACCCGCAATATCTGGAGGCTGACTTCAACATTGACGAAATAATGATCAATGAAGTCCGCGCCAGCTTACTGAGCGGCAAACAGGATCAGGTAGTCTTCGAGGGTCCTGTCTTCGAACTGCGAAATAGCAATAAGACAGTTGGCGGACAATTAGCTATAGATATTGAGCGAGCACTGGAACATGAACTCACTGATGAACAGATCAGCAAGTGCCCAGCTATTTTAACAGGAAAGAAAGGTCGTAGATTCCTTGCACCTGAGAGCGTTCTACTGCGAAGCACTAAATCTGCGGGGCAATCTTATGCATGCTGGATGAATGACGGTATGCTACTAGAACATACCGGAACCTGTAATGATGGCGTCGGTAAAGGTGCCTGCGGCGGAATCGCGGTAATAAAATCTCCCGGTGGAGGCAGTAAAAAGTCTGGTGAAAATGTTCTTGTCGGAAACTTCGCTTTATTCGGCGCTAGCGGAGGCCAATTCTATGTTAATGGAGAAGCCGGCGACAGGTTTTCAGTGCGTAACTCTGGAGCATTAGCCGTCGTCGAGGGAGTTGGTGATTTCTTTTGTGAGTATATGACCAGCGGGACGGTGTTGAACCTCGGATCATTTGGCAAAGGTTTCTGCAATGGAATGTCCGGTGGCAACGCATATCAATACGATCCAGATAATCTTCTAAGCAAATCTTACAGTGAAGATTCTGTAATATTAAAGTCCATAAATGATGAGAGTGAAGAAGCATTGGCACATGAATCGATCATCTTGACTATGCTTAGCCAGCACGCTTCACGTACTGGCTCGCAGATCGCTAAGAGGATTCTCGAGAACTGGCAAACAACGAAGCAGCACTTTAAATATGCGACACCGCTTGCTTTGTACAAAACGCAGACCGTAGAAGGCATTCTCAACTCCATGGATGAAAGAATGATTGTAGAGGAGCTCTCCTTTGCAGTTGCTAAGGAAGAGCTTACTACTGTAGCAGACGCTTACAAAGCAGGTAATGCACTTCTAAATGGTGATTTCCCCAAGTACGGGCAAATAGATACTCCAGAAATGTTTAAGCTTATTAATTGCTATTCGCATTTGGCTAAAGCTGTAGATATGGCTCGCGTACAGCTCAAGCAGAGCGGACCGGTTAACTCTAATCCTCAAGTTGATAGTCTAGCTCGCAGTTTAATTGTGAACCAAGACCGTAAACTGCTTGAAACAATTGCTAAGGATGTAAAAACGGCGCTTCAACCATTCTCGGCAGAAGAGCTCGCTTCAAAACTGATGCGAAAAAGAATTAATGATTATAAAACATCCATGCAAGAAAGGGATATTCAGGATAATAACTCCCTAGGTACTACTGCATGGATTCTCCAACAGGAGCGGCACAATGTGGGTGTGTCTCAAAGCTATCTGAAATTTGAAGAACACTATGCAGGGAAGTCGATAGATAAGCTCCTGTAAGGGACTATCGACTGCAGTGCAATTAACCAAAAAATGGAAAGCCGTTAACTCAGTTTATTTATACTCTACTGGGATGTAAGTTAATATCCTACTAACTAATAGACATCGCGAACATAACGCTTAGCCTTCTTCATTTCGGAAACATACGTACTTGCCTCGTCATCGGATAGCTTTCCGTGCTCTTTAATCACATCAAAGAGAGCTTTATCGACATCCTTGGCCATACGCTGTGCGTCTCCACAGACAAAAAAGTAGCCGCCTTGCTCTAGCCATGTGAATAGCTCCGCACCTTGCTCTCGCATGAGGTCTTGCACATAAATCTTTTCTTCCTGATCACGTGAGAAGGCAAGATCAAGACGATTCAACAAACCACTCTCTTTCCAGTCGAGAAGCTCCTCTTCATATAAAAAGTCGCTATCACGATTGCGTTCACCAAAGAATAACCAATTCTTTCCTGCTGAATTAGTGACTTCACGTTCTTCCAGAAATGCACGAAAAGGAGCTATTCCCGTCCCTGGCCCTACCATAATCATTGGCAGAGAATCATCCGCAGGGACGCCGAAATTTTTATTAGGTGCAAGATAGCATTGAACAGGGGTCTCTTCTGAAATTCGATCCGCTAAGAAAGTGGAGCATACGCCCTTTCGCTGTTTACCCAGACTCTCATATCTGACACTAGCGACTGTTAAGTGTACCTCACCAGGGTGTTTAGCTAGGCTAGAAGAAATCGAGTATAGACGTGGCTGTATTGGCTTTAAAAGAGCAACAAATTCCTCAGCTGTAAATTTAACAGACTGAAAATCTGAGATGAAGTCTATTAGATCTCTACCCCACATGAAATTACTCATTTCTTTCTTATTATCTGGAAGTAGTAGCTCGTTGAGATTTTTATCTCCACTACGTTCGGCGACAGCTGCGACCAACTCCTTCGAGGGAAGCTTGATCTCAAAGTCATTTAAGAGTGCCTCAAAAAGCGGCTTAGATTCACCCTTTGATATGATCGATGTTTCGTCAGTACTAAAAGCGAGCGTATCTATAATAGAAGTGACTAGATCTGGGCAATTACTCGGAATAACGCCTAGTGCATCGCCAACTTTATAATCAATCTCGGAGTCTTTGAGAGAGATTTCATAATGCCGTGTTTCCTTAGTAGAAGCATTTTTAGTGAGGACCTTGTTAGTAACTAACTTAGCTGGAAACGGTAGTTTCTTAGACCACTTTGGCTTAGTTTTATTTGTCTTGTCCTTTATAGTGGAATTATTCCCACCAGCTCCTAAATCAACTAGGGCGGGAAGCAACGCTGAGATCCAATCATTAAATGGCTCCTCATAATCTAAATCACAGTCAACACGGTCCAAGATTCTTTGGCCACCTAGAGCCTCTAATCGATTGTCCCAATCTACTGCGGCTTGGCAGAAAAGATCATAACTAGTATCTCCAATCCCAAGGACAGCAAAATGTGTGTTATCTAAACGAGGTGCTGATTCTACCTTCATTGCGTCCCATAATACTTGCGCATTATCAGGCATTTCCCCTTCACCGTAGGTACTAGTAATAAGTAGAGTTCGTTCAGAATTCTGTAGCGATTCAGGCGTTACTTCATCCATCCCCATAACATTAGAGTGAATCCCCAATTCAAGGGCTTTTTCTGCGGCTTCTTCGGCAAGGGATTCAGCGTTACCGGTTTGAGTTCCATAAAGTAGTAGGATTTCATTATTAGAAGAATTCTTTTCCTCCGTTACATCATTAGAATCAAGTAAACGTGAGTTAAGCCCTGAGAGAAAGCCTCCCAGCCAGCTACGCTGTTCCTCATTAAAAGGAGCATCTTCAGGAAAATAAGGATAATTATTCATTACTTAATGATTAAAGTAATGATACCTTAATCGATTGCAAGAAAGACAACTATTTAACCAAAGTCCCCGAATAAGGTTTCTGTGTAATTATTCGCGCTCCCATACACCATGTAAAGTATGCCCAGAACCAATTGTGAACGACAGAAATACGATTGCGCATACCCACTAAGAATAATAGATGAACCACAAGCCACATGATCCAAGCAAAAAAACCACTCACTTTTATACCCTTAAATTCAGCGATCGCCCTGGTGCGGCCAATTGTAGCCATATTTCCCTTATCAAAATATTTAAATGCTTTACGGGGCTTGCCCTGGATGGAGTTTCTAATCTGCTGAGCAGCGTGCTTTCCCGTCTGCATAGCAGCTGGAGCTACTCCAGGGACTCTTTGTTCTTTGCAATCTACTAAACTCACTAAGTCACCGACTATGTAGACACGATCGTCATTAGGAATAGTAAGGTCTTTCTCTACTAATATGCGACCTGCTCTATCTCGCGTCACACCTTCTAATGTCCTAGGAGCCTTACCCGCTTGCAGACCTGCTGCCCAGAAGATTAAGTTCGTCTTAATCTGTGTGTCACCAAATGTTACAGAATTATCAGTGATTTCTGTGACTGGTGAGTTCAAATGCACCTGAACGCCCATTTTTTCTAGTTCACGCAAGGTATATTCTGAATGCTTTTCGTCAAAAACAGGTAACAAGCGAGGCGCTGCCTCAATCAGTCGTATTTTTGCAGTAGTTGCATTAAATCGCCTAAACTCGTCGCGCAATACTTTACGAGATAACTCAGCAATAGAACCTGAAAGCTCCACACCAGTAGGACCTCCTCCAACGACAACAAACTCAATTTCTGTATTTGAATCTTCACTACCTTGCGTTAGCTCGGCTTGCTCAAAAGCCATAAGAATTCTACGCCTAATCTCGGTTGCTTCATCGAGTGATTTTAAACCTGGCGCGTGAGCCTCCCAAGCATCATTTCCGAAATAACTAGTTTTCAGTCCTAACCCGACAACAAGGTAGTCATATTGTAAACTTCCAGTTTTTCGCAATGAGACGCATCTATTACCTCGGTCGATGCCTGCCACCTCATCCATAATAACTCTTACATTAGTTTGACTAGATAAAATATATCTTAGCGGTTGGGCAATTTCTGTAGCAGATAATCCACCAGAGGCTACTTGGTATAGGAGAGGCTGAAAAAGATGGTGATTTTGTCGATCTACCAGCGTTACACTTACATTAGCCTTAGCGAGTTCTTTAGCGGCAGAAAGACCGGCAAATCCACCACCTAATACAACAACATGAGGTTTGTTCTCATCCATAATTTTTTAAAAAGTAAAAATGTAAAAGATTAATAACTATTCTAGAAAGTGCTTTGAATTAATAATGTTTAAACAATGTAATAAGAATCCTAAAACTTGGCAATAAATTGAACCAATAATAATTATAATATGAAAAAATATTATAATTAATGAAAAATAACAAAATGCCTAAATCATGGCAAAATTTCCTGTCAATGACAATGCACTGAATTTAATAATATCAGTAAAAAAATTCTCATGTCTTTGCGTGAAACTAGAGATATAATCATAAAGTTTATTTGTCTAAGATACTGCTTATCATCTACTACACAAATCAAGCGCAAGGAAATTAGCTCAGAAACTCCATCAGCCAGTATAATAACTGTAAATAGACTAGCTAATCATTTGGATTACCTGAAGATAAACCGCAAATTAATAATACTGATTGGCTTGGGTAAACCCTAAGTTTCGTGCTGGAATTATTCAATTTAACGCACGCTTGCGTATAGATTAAACTGGTGGCAAAACCCTGCCTGTAAAATGATGGCGATATCAACGGATACATTTTTTGGGAAGAAAGAAAAACCTCATTTCAAAAGACGTGGCCTTATGCTGGATATAAGTCGCAATCGAGTTCCTACGATTAAAGCCCTAAAGCGACTGATTAATGCCCTTCAAATCTTAAATTATAACGAATTACAACTCTACACAGAGCATAGCTTCGCTTACAGTACGCATAAAGTAGTCTGGAAAGATGCTTCACCAATGACTCCTGAAGAGGTTCGTGATATTGACTCCTACTGCGCCGAACGAGAGATCGAGTTAGTCCCAAATCAAAATTCCTTCGGACACATGGAGCGTTGGCTCAAGCACGAACAATATAAAGAAATAGCCGAGTGCCCAGAAGGCTTCGATCATCCTATCTCTGGTTGGCGTAGATTCGGCAGTACTCTTTACCCCTCAAGCGAAAGCTTAACATTCATCGACAAACTATACGCTGAACTTATACCTAACTTTAAGTCGAATCAGCTTCATATTGGTGGCGATGAGCCTTGGGAACTTGGCAAAGGGCGTAGTGCTAAGCGTGTCCAAGAAGAGGGTAAGCACCGCGTCTATATAGAATTTATGCGAGAGCTTTTTGATTTATCTAAAAAGCATGGATGCAAACCCCAATTTTGGGCCGATATCATTTTTGAATACCCTGATTTGGTTTCTGAGCTTCCTATAGGTGTTAAGCCCGTCATCTGGGGCTACGAGGCAGATCACCCATTCGACCAACAATGCAAAACTGTGGCACAGGCCGGCTTCAGGAATCAATTCTATGTCGCGCCCGGAGCAGGTAATTGGAACTCATTCTCTGGTCGCCTCGATCTCGCTGAAGTCAATATTCGACAGGCTGCTAAATACGGACAATTACATGGCGCAAAAGGTCTAATTCTAACTGCTTGGGGTGACAATGGCCATCATCAACCTTGGCTCACTCTCTACCCTCCCCTTATTATAGCTGCGGCGGCGGCACACGGGTTAGCCTTAAGCCGTACCGAATTAGCGGAACAGGTTGATTCAATTTTTTTTCCCGACTTTAAAAGTGGTCACGGCGCCGCCCTTTGCGCTCTTGGCGAGATCGATAATCTACTCCCCCAACCTGCAGCGCCCAATAGTTTCCTTCACAGTTCATTCTTTTCCGATGAGAATGAGTTAGAAGAAAAGTTACGCCCACTCGTAAGCACGAATACATTAGTGAATTGTCAAAACGCCCTAGATACCATTCCTACAGAAGGTCTCGATCAAGAGATCGCTCTTGCTGTGCGCTTAAATCAGGCAGCAATAGAACGAGCTCTAGGTGTAGATGTATCGGAGGATTATCAAATACTAATTAAGGATTTTTCAGAGCAATGGCGACGTCACAGTCGCGAGGGTGGACTAGGAGAGAGTCTAGCAATGATGGGGACAGAAACCAAAGTAAGTTATACTTGAAGTGCACATTGTATATCTTCGTACTTAATTCTAATAAAATGATTCGGTGCTTCTTAATATTATCCCTCCACCTTTGTGTTACAATACTCTGTGCTCAAAATCGAGAACTCCTTGGGGAGTACCGGATTGGGATTGTTGGGCAGGATAAAAAAGACCTCATATATCAAGCTACCAATGAGGGTGCTCAAGCTGCCGCTCTAGAATTAGGCCAGAAATATTCCATTGATATTGAGCTAATTGTTTTTACCCCGGAAAAATCCCAAGGTGGCAGCCAAACAGATGCATTAGCGCAACTATTTATAGAAAATGCAGACGGTCTACTCATCAGCCCACAAGACACAGAAGCTGTTCATGCCTCGGTAGATTTCGCCACCGCGCATGGTCAAGAGGTCATTTTTTTTGAGAGCGAAATTAAGGGCTGCAAACCATTAGCTTTAGTACTCGCTGATGAATTAGAAGCGGGACGTATGGCGGGTCGAGAGATTCTCGAAAGGCTACCGACTAAAGGCCGCGTAGCAATTCTAACAAAAGAGAAGCCGAGTGTAGAATTAGAGCAACGCATGGAAGGATTGCGTGAGGTTCTTGGCTTCCGACGAATTGAAACTATCGTAACATGCTCTGCGGATTATCAATCCTCGATCGAGGCGATACGCACTACCGAAAGAATTGATCGTAATGACTTAATTAAAGGCTGGGTATTTTTGGAAGACTGGCCGCTACTTGGCATGCCTGCCCTACCTTGGGACGCCGGAGAGATTCCTGTCGTGGCAATCCAATCTTCTCCATCGGCCTTTATGTACGTAGACCAAGGCTACCTCGACGCATTGGTTGTTCACCCCTACTATGAATGGGGATACAAGGGAGTAGAGACGCTAGTAGAAAAGCTTCACCTTAATCGTACCCCAGAAGGCCACATTGTGCACACAGACCCACGAGTAGTCGATTGGCGCAACGTAGAGGACTATCGAGAAAGTTGGAAGAAGTGGCTGAAATAATCCCGACTCAAAGACGTAGGACAAATGGGCTCCATAACATTCAGGCACTGCTAAAAAAGATACAAATTCTTGATACTATTTAATAGAAATAATCACCAAATACCCAAGTCCTTGAGCTGATTCTCGGCTTGATCAGCCCAGCCTCGGTTGGCTGCTGGGCTAGCTGGGCTAGGATGCAAAATACGCCCTATATTAAGACTATAGTCTCGCAAAGACTTCTTAGCTCGAGCCTCGGCAAAGACCCCAACACCGATAACCCAATCCGGCTGAAGCGCTTCGACCAAATCTCGAAAATATTGGTCGCAAACAGTGTAAAGTTTACTGATCTCTGGGGCAGTGAGTTTATCTGGCGTACGGTTACTCCCGCTCGCTTCCATAAAAACTAAGGGACAGTAATTACTCACAAAATGATCCGCAAAAAAGTCTTCTGCTACTGGAAAATGCTGTGCAAAAAGCCCCCAAAAACGGCTACCGCTGACCTCACTGCGCTTGCAAGAGAAGCCCTCAATCGGCCTTTTGGGGTGAATGATTTCGGGCTGGGTGACATTCTCCTCAATACCCATCCACTCTCGAACCATTGAAATCTCACCAAAGGGTATACCCGTCTGAGCCATACCGAATGGACCAGGGTTCATACCCATGAAAAGAACCTTCTTACGCGAACCTGCAAATCTTTCCAAGTAGCTTCGATGTCCGGACCACGCATAGCGGAGAGGATTATAAGTATGCGTAACAGGCGACTCAAAGTCCAGGGCATCTACCGAATCGGATAAGCGCTCACTAGCTCTAAGTACTCCTTTAAAATACTCTGAATCTATCACTAATTGTTCTCCCACTCTATATTCTGTTTTATGTTTTTATAATGCGTCTTGAGTGAAGTAGCTAACTGCTGTGACTGTATCTACTACCATCGCTTATTTTAGAATAATTAAAGTTCTAAGTGAGAAACTAGAAGTGTAAACAATAGTCCGTTAGAGTTAGCTCATCAATTGGAAGCGCTTGCGCCATATCAGAGACTCGCTGGCCGCAAATTACTAAATCAGCTGCAATATCGTTTAGCGGATGCACAACAAAATCGCGTTCAAATAAACGAGGATGAGGCAAACAAAGTCGAGGGTGCTTAATTACTTTTTGTCCGTAAGTAATAAGATCTAGGTCGATGGTGCGTGGAGCCCATTCTTCGCCACGTACACGACCGAGTTCTGCCTCCACATCCAGACAACGGTCCAATAAATTTATTGGGGATAGTGATGTATCTATCTCAGCAATAGCGTTGAGAAAGTCTTCGGCTTCACCCATACCGAGTGCGCGGTTCTCGTAGACAGGACTAACTTGAATAATTGATAGCTCATTACAGGCTAAAGAATCAAGAGCTGCCTGCAACTGCCTAAGCCGATCTCCCTGATTACTACCTAGAGCTAAATAAGCTCGGGTCACCGGCATCGAGTCACCTCCACAGCGAAATAATCACAGACGCAATCTACCGGAACCGAGGGCTTTTTAACTTTTACTGTGACCGAGAGTACTCGTTCAAAACGGTTGAGTATACCCGAGGCTATGGCATCAGCAGCAGCCTCGATCATATTAAAACGTTGACCAGTGAAGATAGATTCGACCGTCTCGAATAACTCAACATAATTAACCGATGATTCAGGACTGTCTTCTTGTAGATCAAGATCCGGGTCCAATTCAGCGATCATATCTATACGAAAACGCTGTCCCAGCGCAGCCTCTTCCTCCAATAAACCGTGTCGGGCGAAGAAAACTAGCTCCTTTAACTCAATTTTTGTTTTTTGCATGGATCTAATAAAGCGGCGATATCAACAAATTAAAAGGATACAATCTACCAATCTCTATAAACGACAATTATCCAAAAACTTAATACATAATTTGTATCTTCACGAAGCAATTCCCATTTAGATTCTCTATTTGATCATGAGAGTAGCTCTTTTATATCTTCCAGGCTCACCTTGGCATTTACAGATTCGGATTCTTCAAAGAGATCCTTTAAGATTTCTGCCTTTTTATTTTGGAGCTCTAGCACCTTCTCTTCAACAGTGCCAGCGGCAATTAGCTTGATACTAGTTACGACCTTGGTTTGCCCAATACGGTGGGCACGATCGGTAGCTTGTGCTTCAGCGGCAGGGTTCCACCAAGGGTCAAAGTGTAGCACAGTGTCCGCACCTGTTAAGTTAAGACCTGTTCCCCCTGCTTTAAGCGAAATTAGAAATACCGATATACTGGTATCTTCATTAAATTGATCCACAAGTGCGAGCCGGTTCTTCGTCTTACCGTCCAGATAAGAAAACTTCTGGTCTCTTGCTTGTAGGTGCTCAACTAATAATTGAAGCGCACTGACAAAACTTGAAAAAACAAGAATGCGACTACCGGCATCTATGCATTCATCAAGCACTTCGTCGAAGGCGGCGAGCTTGGCTGATTCTTTTTTTGGAAAATTTTCGTCAAGTATACGAGGATCCACACAGGCCTGACGCAGACGAAGCAGTTCTGTAAAGGCGGCAAATTGGACACGCCCGGCTTTGGCTCCAGACATCTCGAGCTTAGAAATATCCTGCCTAGTTTTATCCAAAGTATCTTGATAGAATTGATGCTGTTTCTCTCCGAGTTCACAATAAAAGGTTTTCTCTATCTTCTCTGGCAGTTCTGGTGCGACTTCTTTTTTAGTACGACGAAGAATATAGGCTGCGGCACGTTTGGTTTGGCGTTTATTATGCCAAGCCTTGTCAGTCATCGACAGCTTCCCGGCAGGTCTTTCCAAATACCCTGGCATAAGAAAGCTAAAGAGCGAGATGAGGTCATCGAGTGAGTTCTCCACTGGAGTTCCTGTAAGGAGAAATCGTCCATCAGCATGAAGGCTAGTTAGAGTTTTTGCATTTTGACTACGGCGGTTTTTTATATGTTGCGCCTCGTCTGCAATAACCACTCCCCAATCCACAGTTGCGAGTAAATCGGCATCTTGCCGAAGAGTACCGTATGAGGTAATGACCAAGTCATAATCTTCAAGAATAACTGGCTCTTTCGCTCGCTTGTTACCGTAGTGTTTCATAGCGCTCGTTTTTGGCGTAAAACGATTTGCCTCACGCAACCAGTTTTCAACAAGACTCGCAGGGCAGACAACAAGGGCTGGTTTCTTTTGTATATCTTGATCGTTAATACACTCTACCAAGGCTAGTGCCTGTAGGGTCTTCCCTAAACCCATCTCATCAGCAAGAATGCCGCCGAGCTGATTACGATATAAATGCCAGAGCCAGGCTACACCGATGCGCTGATATGTACGTAGAATGTTATCAAAGTCAGGACGTACAGGGGCTGGCTCAAGAGCACTCACTTCTTTGATGGCACGGCTGCGTGCATACCAAGCTTCTGGTGGTTGCCAGCCTGCGCTAAGTTCCTCGAGGAGATCTTCGACCTCGCTCAGATCACGCGTGTCAAGACGCTTACTGAAAGTGGGAGTAAAAGGACGGTCTGCTTGACCACTCACAGCACGTTGGATCTCGTGAAGTTGTTCGATTGATTTACTCTCAAGAAGAGTGATACCCCCACTGACTTCCTCTAGATACTTTTTGCCACTGGCAAGTGAGCGGCTTAGATCGACCTCGTCAGAATGTGCGCTAAGACTGATATCGAGGACAAATCTATCACTTTCCTCTCGAGCTTCAATTGATAGCGTGGAAATTGCCACACCAGCTAGCTTTGTGTTGAAATTTTCAGTGAATAAAGCCTGATATTCATCCTCCAAAGATTTCCAGTGAGCAGCCAAAAAATTTAGTGTTTTATGTCTATCACGTAACCACCATTTCCGGTTTGTAGGCTCGAGCATAAAACCTTCAGATTTAAGAATTGTACGCAGCATTTGCACCGACTCTGTCCGCGCAGAGGGCAAGCGGATCGCAATATAATTTGTAGATCCGTCTACGACTATACGGTTCGTATCATATTCATCCATCGAAGCGCTCACAGCATTAGCCACAGGGTAATCTCCCTTTCGCGGCTCCCACAGTTTTGGGCCTTTAGATTCAGCTATACGGCGCAAGTTTGGCTTAACCTTCTCACGCAGATTCACATCAGTACTAAATTTGGGCGCAATAAATTCTTCATTAATCCGAGCCGATTTTTCTACAACTTCCTCCTTTATTCCCTGATTATTCTTTAATAAGAATTCGTGAACGCCAGGAAGAGTATCTCCATTCCATTGAATCGGAATATCAGGCTCATTAAGCCAGTAAATCACGGGCTCATCTTTAAGACAATCTAGAAGATCATGAAGCTGGTCCGGGCTGAGCTGAATAATGCTAGGTAAATTTCCTCCGCACCAGGACTCAATACTTAACAAAGCAGACAACTCAGCCGGAAGCACCGAATATATTTTCTCAGATGGAAGCTTACCCATTGGCAGTACTTCCCGACCAACTGCTACATCTAGCTTTACAGCGATAGCACCACGTCCAGCAGAAACCTCAAAATTAGGCGGTAGAAATATAATTAAGCGTATCGAAGTGCCATTTTCTGCCAGATTAATTGACTGAAGTTCTGGCGTCTTAGTAGTGGAGACCAATGGCGCTGGTTTTTCATTTATCGGATTGATAGCTGCTTCGTGCTTTAGGGCTTGGTAATACATCGCCACAGCTAACGCATGAACACATATCTTGCCTCTGCGACCTTCGGAGCATTCGCATTTATTTTGCGCAAAAACAGTAGACCGTAAGTTAAGTTCGGGAGCATAGATTCGGTCGTTACATTGAACCAAACCTGTGAGTACCGGCCACTCCCAGAGCACAGAATTAACGGCGTGGGACTCAAAAAGTTTTTCCGCTTCGCGAAAAGCTGTACCCCCGCCCAGTTCCAAAAGAAAACTGCGATCAAATATTGGTGCGGGTCTAGGAGTTTGTGACATCAGTTAAAGAATCGGACAAAAATAGCTTAAAGAGGCAACCCTTCAAAATCCAATTTTTTGCCTACCTAGATCTTTTAAGTATTACGGTCTATTAATGTATTAGTCTGAGCCGTTTCAGGTAATGGCAAGTCAGCTGAAAGCATTATACGAAACACTATTTAGAGGTATTGAGTGCTTGACGGGTAAAAAAGGAAGCATTTAGTATGCGCCTTTACAGGAGCAAAGCTCACTTACTTTAACTCAAGACTCACAATCGATGGGACAGCCAAAACGCAAACATTCTAAGCAACGCAGCCGCAAACGCCGTGGTGCAGTTCAATTTTCTCTTCCACAACTGGCTAAAGATTCGCAAGACGGTACACTTCACCGTCCGCACCGAGTCAATCCTGCCAACGGAATGTATCGTGGTCGTCAAGTCCTAGACGTAGAGGTCTAGAACCACCCATCCCACTTTTATTGAATTACTATAATGGGCGAACCCGACGGTAGATGCACCATCGCGGTCGACACCATGGGGAGCGACTTAGGGCCTACGGAGTTTGTTCGTGGGCTTTTGTATGCTACCGAAGAACTTGGGCTGGACTGCGATTTTAAGCTCGTTGGCAAGGGACGTCTCTTGGAGCGCCTAGTAAAAGTCCGCGATTTCTCCATCGATCCAAGTAAAATTCAAATCCACCACGCTAGTGAGGTGGTGACAATGAATGACAAACCTATCCAGGCTCTTCGCAAGAAAAAGGATTCATCCATGGCTCAAGCCATTGAACTTCTGCGAGACGATAAAGCAGATGCAGTTGTAAGTTGTGGAAATACTGGTGCGCTCATGGCTGGTGGCACCCTGCGTATGCGCCCCTTAGATGGTGTGGATCGCCCGGCACTTGGAATCATCATTCCTAGCAGAAATAAGCCCTTTGTTTTAATAGACGTAGGTGCCATTCCAGATTCTACGCCTCTTAACCTAATGCAAAATGCTGTATTCGGTTCAAATTACGCAAAAGCTGCACTGGGTGTAGAGAAGCCACGTGTAGCGCTTCTCACTATTGGCACTGAGGAAGGCAAGGGTAACAGCTTAGTGAACGCTACCCACACTTACTTAGAACAGATAAATGGCAAAGTGATCAACTATGCTGGACCGATCGAAGGCTTTCAGCTTTTTGATGGCGATGTGGATGTAGTAGTCTGCGATGGCTTTGTCGGCAATATCGTTCTTAAGTCTAGCGAGGCAGTTTTTAGCTTTGTCGGAGAAACGATCAAGGAAGAGCTCCTTCGTAATCCTAAACGCATGCTCGGCGCTGCACTATCAAAGACTGCTTTTAAAGATATGAAAGCGCGCTTGAGTCCCGATCAACACGCAGGTGCTCCTCTGCTCGGACTTAAAGCTAATATTTTAAAGTCACACGGATCCTCAAATTATATAGCGATCGCTAACGCCTTACGCATAGCCAGGGAATTGGTAGTACATGATATGATTGATTCAATAAGTTCTGATATCAATCAAGCCAATGACTTACTTTGAGCCTGCGTTTTTAATCTTTTGCATGCGTAAAAGTTCGGTTTAATACTATATTTATTTCTTATGTCTCAGGTATTTCCATCGGTCATAATTACCGGCACAGGCTCTTACTTACCAAAGAATGTGGTAACTAACGATGACTTAGCTAAAATCGTAGATACTTCTGACGAGTGGATTCGTAGCCGCTCTGGCATCCATGAACGTCGCTTCGCGGAAAAAGACGAAGCAACTAGTCATATGGCAACTGCTGCTGCGGAGAAGGCTATTACTGCTGCTGGAATCGACCGCGAAGAAATTGACCTGTTAATAGTTGCGACTATGACACCCGACATGCCTTTCCCTTCTACTGCGTGTTTAGTGCAAAGTCAGCTTGGTTTAGGCAATATAACTGCATTCGATCTACAGGCTGCGTGTTCTGGCTTTATTTACGCTCTGAATACAGGCAGTAATATGCTTCGCTCGGGAGCCTACAAGAAAGTGCTCATAATTGGCGCGGATAAAATGAGTTCTATTTTGGATTTCGAAGACCGTAGCACCTGCGTTTTGTTCGGCGATGGTGCTAGCGCCGCTGTTCTAGAAATATCAGAGGAGACAAACTGCGGAATACTGGGAGGCACTGCTGGATCTGACGGCTCAAACCCAAACCTTCTCTACCAACCTGCCGGTGGTTCTGCCCAACCGGCCAGCCTTAAGTCAGTTGAATCGCGGGAGCACTTCATCAGGATGAACGGTAAGGAAATTTTTAAACAGGCAGTTCGTGTAATGGGGCAAGTTAGCACAGATATTCTAAATTGCTATGACTACGAGACCGAACACATCGACCTACTTATTCCGCACCAAGCAAATATGCGCATCATAGAGAGCCTGGCTAAGCGCATGCGTTTGCCTATGGAAAAATTACATAATAATCTCGATCGTTACGGTAATACCTCTGGAGCATCTGTGGGCTTAGCACTCGATGAAGCCTTTCGTAATGGCCGAATAAAATCCGGCGAGCTAGTCTTACTCGTAGCATTTGGGGCAGGCTTGACCTGGGGCGCTACACTGATTAAATGGCACTAATTTCATGAAATTTACTAACTTTATTGTCCTCATACTTTGGCTTATTACAGCTTCTACGCTTCAAGGTGGTCTGCGCATTAACCCTCTGAGCTGGTTTAGCAGTGAAGAGGAAAAAATAGTTGAACTAGAGATCGCTAATAAAGCCGCGGAAGCTGATGCCGCGGCAATGCTAGAAGTAGGCATGAGTAAGCTAGAAGCAGGCCGTACCAGTTCTGCAAACCGTGTGTTCAAAAAAATCATCAAGCGCTACCCCAGTGCGCAGGCTTCGGCACAAGCGGGCTTTTTAAGTAGCCAGATTCATATGAGCAAAGGGCACTGGGTAAAAGCCTTCGACCAGTTACAAGAAATAGCTTTTTCCCACCCTAAATACGAAAATTACAATCAGGTCATCACTTCACAGTTTGATTGCGCAACGGCTCTCATGGAAGGAGCTCGTGGGAGAATTTTTGGTGTACTCCCTGGTTTTAAACAGTATGCCACGGCGGTCAGGCAGTTCGAACTAATTGTTCGTAACGCTCCCTATGGGGACTACGCACCACTGGCCTTAATGAATATAGCCTTAGTATCTGAAATGGAAGGAGATCCAGAAGCCGCGCTTGATGCACTAGATCGTCTGATAAATTACTATCCACAAAGTATGCTCGCATCGGACGCTTATTATAATATGGCGAAAACATATGCTGATTTAGTAAAAGGAGCACAATACGACCAAGGTTCCACTCGCCAAGCGATCAGCTACTACGAGGACTTCCTCATCCTATTTCCAGAGAGTAATTACCTTGGGGAGGTCGAGAGCAACTTAGATTCTATGGAAGATCTACTCGCACGCAGTCGCTTAAACCTAGGTGATTTCTATTATAATTATCGCTCAAATAACACTGCGGCTCTTGTTTATTACAACGAGACAATTACTCTTGCGCCTGATTCCATTGCTGCCGAGGAAGCGCGCCTACGAATAGCTGATATCGATGCTGGCGTGCGCCCGACCTCTGGATCCAGTATTGTACGTAAGCTACTGCGCGCTGAATAATTCACCACTTTACCCATCCTACTTAATGAAGATGCTGACAAAGATACTACGCGGCTCTTACATTACAGGTCTGTGCATTTTTACATATATTATTGGGGGCTGCCAGTCGTATCAACTGGGAGATCCAGCACAGCTAGACTTTAAGTCTATTTACATCAAACCTGTGACGAACGACAGCTTCGCACCACAAGTACAAGCACTACTCAGCGCCCAGATTCGTGAATTATTCATCCGTGAAAGCCGATCTAAACTGATTAATAATCAGCAGGAAGCAGATGTAATTTTAATTGTAAATTTAATAGACTACAAACGTAGTACTGCTGCCAGACAAGCGGATGATAGCACATTAGCCAGAAGTTTTGACCTTAATCTTTACGCGCAAGTCTCTTTATTTGACCAAAATTCAGGCTCTTATCTTTTCGAGGATCGCTTAATAAAGCAAAAATACAGTGTCTATGCGGATAACCCGTACGAACAGGCACAGTCACAGAGTCTAGTCCAAGCAGAATACCAAGCGATGCCCGGATTAGTACGTAAACTCGCTCGAAAGATCGCGGACGAAGTTCTCAGTCCTTGGGAAAGTAGATAAATACCGCTAATAGCTGGTATTTTGCTCCTAGCCAAAAATCGTTAACTGCGTAGCCCCCTACTCTTAGCTATCAGTTCTACTAATGTAGTTGAGACTTAGTATCAAAATGATTGACAAAGTCCTTCTAATAATGAGTTTGATATTCTTTGGTCGTAAATTATCGACTTAGAACCCAAACAAATAATGAACAAACTAAATAGAACTAACATATATCTGAAAAAGATAGCCTCCCATGCTCTAGCAGCGGGTGTCTTTTCCTTTGCATTGAGCACTTCGGCTATGGCTGATGACGGAATGGTAACCGAACTAGAGGATTACGAAGTTAAAGAGCAGTACCTGTTTAAAGATCAGGTCAATGCACTGAAGACTCCAACTCCCGTTATTGATGTGCCTCAGAGCCTCTCAATTACAAGCGCAGAAGACATTGCATTACGTGGCTTTGATAGCCTCGGCGATATCGTTGACTACACTCCTGGTGTAAACATGAATCAAGGTGAAGGCCACCGCGATGCAGTCGTATTCCGCGGCGC
>CAJWHF010000020.1 GCA_913041275.1 uncultured Opitutia bacterium | reverse complement strand
GCACAAGAAGATTCTTCATGCAGAGAGCTCTCTGAGCAACTGGACAGCGGCGAAATCGATGGTTATCTGCTCAGGCCGATGAACTGCCCGATGCACATTAAAATATTTGATAGTCAGCCTCACTCCTACCGCGACCTGCCCGTGCGCTTGGCAGAGTTTGGCACCGTCTACCGATGGGAGCAATCAGGCGAGCTCAACGGGATGACTCGTGTGCGCGGCTTCACCCAAGACGACGCTCATATCTTCTGCACCGAAGATCAGCTAGGTAGTGAGGTCAAAGGCTGCCTAGACCTAGTAAAGCTAGTCTTTAACACTTTAGGTATGGGCGAGTACCGGGTGCGCATCGGTCTGCGCGATCCCGACTCCACTAAATATGTGGGTAATGCCGAGCAGTGGGATAAAGCGGAGGATGCTATTCGCGAAGCAGCTAAGACCCTAGGTGTAGACTTTATTGAAGAGCCCGGAGAAGCTGCTTTTTATGGACCAAAAATTGACTTCGTAGTCAAAGACGTGATCGGCCGCGAGTGGCAACTTGGCACTGTACAAGTAGACTACAATTTACCCGAACGCTTCGATCTGAGCTACACCGGAGCAGATAACGAAAAGCACCGCCCAATCATGATCCACAGGGCACCCTTCGGCTCAATGGAGCGTTTTTGTGGCTTACTCATTGAGCACTTCGCTGGTAACTTCCCCACTTGGCTCGCACCCGAGCAGGTACGCATTCTTCCCATGAATGATGAGCTCGTAGCGCAGGCACGAGAAATCGAAAAGCAACTTAAAGCCGCCAAAATTCGAGTCACCGTGGACTGCGTGGCTGATAAGTTAGGCGCTAAAATTCGTAAGTGCCACATCGACAAAGTACCTCACTTTCTGGTTCTCGGGCGCCAAGAAGCCGAACAAGGACTAGTAAAAGTTAATTCACGGACAAATCCTTCACTAGAAGGCCTCAAATCAACAGCCGAATTTATCAGTGAACTCTTGCAAGATATCGCAGCAAAAACACTGCCGAGTTCAAAATCTGAAGAGACTGTAAAAGGGAGTTGATCTTTAATCAGATAACAACAAATTATTAACTTTAGGGAATCTAAAGTAGAGCATGAGTAATCCAAATTTTGACCATTCCGAAGGCGACTGGGAAGAGTTTTCGAGCGAACCCTCATGGGGAGAATCGCAGTGGCGAAGTTATCTACAAGGATCAGACAAAGATACGGAACGCTTTTTGTCTGTCTACAATAGTGTGAAGAATAAGCCGAACCACTTAGATGAAGTGGCAACCTTGATGGGTTGGGATGCAGAGGACATCTCCTTGACAGATGAGTTTACTTTCATCGAAGAAGACGAAGAACGCCCCAGCAGTGAAAACAGCTCTGCCCCATACACTCTTCACCGACATCCAGTCTTCGTATTCACTCGAGCACTCTACCGCTATTTGCACCAAAGTTGGGAGCACTACATGCTACACAGTGAACGTAGCTTAACTCCCAAAATTAGCTGGGATTATTCCAATAGCCTACACCAAGGTGAGATGAACGTATTACTATCTATACAAGCACTAGATCTTGGTGATTACGGTCTGTCTATCTGCCACCTCAAGAATAGTTTGAGTGCGCTTAACCAGACTTTATCTCTTCTTGACCAACTCGACCACCCCAGCTCAACCTTCCTTAATGGCTTCCGCAAAGAAGCACAGATTCGGATCTATGACCTGCGTGAACTGTGGATCAGAGTCATGGGCGACTGCCGGCACGAGTGCCAACGCCGCCTAGATGATCAGGAATAAGGTCGAAATTCTCTGCATTAGATGAGATCTATACGTAGCTATATCTTTCGGCTGACCCATGCCACTCCTGAGCGAAAAGCCAGCAGGGCCCATCTAAGACGGGCAAAAACTGGAGACACAGATGCTTACCTTTCGCTGAGCGCGAAATATCTAAACCTATCACTAGTTTATTTCGGCAACTGTCTACACGAAGCATCCGATAATCGGCTTGAACGAGTGGAACGAATTTTTATAGCGCTCAGGCAGAATCTTGCCTATGCCAAGCGGCTGTCCGATTTTGAATACATGCTCGCTAGCGCACTTTTAGAAAACACCCCAAAAAACGGAAGTATTACCTCTTCGCATGCGCTTGTGACTAAACTACGCCTGCTAGCCCCTAAGAATCGCTTCGCCTTCTTTGCATATGAATTTGAAAATTGGCCCCTGCGCTGGGTTGCGCTTCTGATGCGAATTCGGCCCCGCTTACTACATCGTCTTCTTTCCGAAGCTCGCTGTGAGCTCTGCGGGGTAAGCTGGGAATCCCTTGACGAGGGAGAACGTGCCTGTCTGGAGAGGATCAGCTTTTCAATGAATCGTTCGCCTAATCTACGTAGTAACAAAGATCTCAGCCGCAGGGTATCCAGCTTCCCACGAGTTAATAAAATTAAAGCACTCTGGCTGGAATTACGTCCAGAACTTGTTGAAGTGCGCCACCGTTATTTACCAAGCCAAAAAGAAAGAGAGCATTTACTTAGCAGTATTTTAAAAGGCGTACAATCTTCGCCCATGAACCGGATCCCTATTATGGATCGTGTAGTAAACACCCTTCAATTCGCTCGCCACGAAAAGATAAAGGTATCTTAATTTAGCCTCTTCCAATGCTTCGTTCCCATATTCATAATCTCCTTTTACTGACCGGTGTCCTATCGGCATTAAATGGTGAGCTTATCAATGGTCCTATGATTGCACATTTGGAAATGCGCGAAGCTAAAATATGGGTACAAGCTAAGTCACCTTCGATCATTCGTGTAGCTTATTCGAGCGAGGAAAATGCTACACCGCTTACTTGGAGCGATCCCATTGAAACAGATGCAGAAAAAAGCCACACCGCAGTGGTGACTTTAGACAAAATAGAACCCGGCCAAAGCTACAGCTATCGTGTCGAAATTAATGGTGAAATAGTAAGTGCTCCGGCTACTTTCAAATCACCATCGAATTATTACGATCGTGCACCAGCACCTGATTTTAAAATAGCTGTCGGCGGAGCTCACTACATGCTAGAAGATGGTTATGAGCCCCCTTATCGTATACTCGGTGGTGGCTATGATATATTTACATCTATCACGCAAGCCGAGCCAGACTTAATGATTTGGACGGGAAATACCGCCCACCTGCGATCCAGCGATTGGGGATCAAAGAGTGGTTATGAAAAACGCTTTACCAGGGCACGCTCTAGCTCTCAATTACAACCACTACTTCGCAGCGTTCCTCACTATGCCATATGGAGCGACCACGACTACGGCGCCCCAAACAGCGGGCATAAGAACTCTTTTCGAGGAGTCGCAGAAGCGAACTTCAAAAATTTCTGGCCCCGCCCAGTCGAGGTTGACCAACTCGAAGGCGTGGCCACCCAATTCCGCTATGCGGATGTGGACTTCTTCATGCTCGATGTGCGTAGCTATCGTAATGATAAGCCCGAGAGTTCCAAACGCGTGCAAATACTCGGCCAGGATCAAATCCAATGGCTACGCCAAGCGCTCATCCAAAGTACAGCCACCTTTAAAGTGATAATTGCGGGGGCTCCCATACTAAACCCTGCGGACTCTCCCAGTAACTTGAGTTACGCAGAGAGCGAACATACTGAATTCTTGCAGATGCTACGCGATGAACGCATCTCTGGTCTGTTCTTTTTAAGCGGTGGTAAAAAATACGGTGAATTAACAAGGTTAGTTCATGCTAATAGTTACAATCTATACGACCTCACTGTTGGGCCCTTAACTGCTACCCCTACTAATAATCAAGAGGAGCTTAATTACTTTAGACAGCCAAGTACTAGTACCTTCGAACGGCACTTTGCTCTGATCGAATTCTCTGGCGAGGAACAGGCACGATCCTTAACTATTCGTGTGATGAGTTTGGAAGGTAAAGAACTTTGGACTCGTAGGATTCCAGCAAGCTCGCTCCAAGCATTAGATTAACAATTGAGGCTAGTTGCCGGCTTTACAAGTAATGGCACTCATGAATTTTTGTTTTATACCCTTGTGTTGGTGCATATCCTCATTCCCTTTCTTGGCCGGCAAGACAAATTAATTTAGGTGACCTAGAATCTATGAGAATACACCGTAATTTAGCATACGCGGCAGGAGAAATAATTAGGGCGGTATTTGACGACAAAAAAGTACTCGACCGCGTTTTATCCACCAGCTTTCGTGCAAATCCAAAATGGGGTAAGCGCGACCGCGCATTCATAGCTGAAACCGTTTTTGAGGTTGTCCGTTGGCGGCGTGCTCTAGGGTTCCTAGCCCAATGCGAAAAAATAGAAGCGCTTTGTGCTGCCCAGTGGATACGCATGGGCTTTGAGGTTCCAGAATGGTGGGTACATGATGGCGCTGATGGGGATACGATTCGCAGTCTAGAGTCAGATCTAGAAGAACAACCACGGGCAGTTCGTGCTTCGATTCCAGATTGGATCGATAGACTAGGCCAAGAAGAACTCGGCGACAAATGGACTGACGAACTAAGTGCACTCAACCAAAGAGCAGAGGTATACCTTCGGGTTAATACCCTTAAGACCAGTCGCCCCGAAGCGATCCTCTGGCTAAATAAGTACGGTGTAATAGCGAACGAAGTCCCCGAATTGCCAGACGCACTCGTCCTATTAAACGGACAAAAGCTACCAAAGTCATTGCGCGAGGATGGGCGTGTAGAAATTCAAGATGCTGGCTCGCAAATGATCGCTCCACTGCTCGGAGCCCAACCTGGGGAAACCGTTATAGATGCCTGCGCTGGAGCGGGGGGCAAGGCACTCCACCTTGCAGCGCTCATGCAAAATAAAGGGCAGATCATAGCGATGGATATCGCGCCCAAAAAACTACATGAGCTTGATCGACGATCCAAAAGATCGCACCCCTACCCTTGTATTAAAACGCATATCATAGATGCAAAAACTGTTGTGAATTATAAGGAGACCGCAGACCGAATCCTCATTGATGCGCCCTGTTCTGGGATGGGCACATTAAAACGCCAGCCCGATCTGAAGTGGCGACTTGCACCAGATTCTATAAAAAGCGCGCGCGCTATTCAGTACGAATGCTTGGATTCTTACTCAGAAATGCTCAAGCCTGGCGGCTGCCTTGTCTACGCGACTTGTTCTGTCTTACCCTCTGAAAACCGCGGTAACATCGACCGAATACTCCAGCAGGGTAGATTTGAATTAAGTCAGGAATATACTCTATCACCTGCAAAAACTGGATATGATGGATTTTATGCAGCTGTACTGATGAAAAAATAGATATGGGCACTTATACCCTAAGTCCCAGAGCATCCGTCATAATAGAAAAGAGGTCGCAGTTTTTAAAGAAGGCAGGCAATGATTCGCTGCCCGGACCAAATGCAAAAAGTTCGACACACTCGGAAGTATGACCTGTTGAACTCCATCCGACAGCAGTCTGTTTATTTAGTTGCTGACCAAACGCTCTATTTAAAGCACCACTGAGATATTCTACTTCTGCATCCAAAGCGGCCTGAACAATGCTCGCCTGTGCGAGAGTCGATTCGATACCTAAGGCTTCTTTAACAGGCGCAGGACTGAACTGTCCGTTCTTACGATAGTGCTCTTCGATCCATTCAAAACTATGCTTCAAGTAGTTAATACGATCGAGGGCGGGACCACTATCTAAATAAGCCTCTCCTGCTCCATCCAGCTGGCAACCCCCAGTCCCATGGTCAGTAGTAATAATTAGCATGGTATCCGGGTTTTGCTCGATGTGTTCGAGCGCGATAGGAATACAATCATCAAACTCAAGAAACTCATGTAGTATGGCGCCTGGGTCGTTTGCATGGCCTGCATGATCTACTCGCCCACCCTCAACCTGCAAAACGAAGCCATCTTTTGATCCGTCCAGTCGGGAGAGCGCCGCGCGAAACATCTCAGACAAGCCGGGTATATTCTTATGCGAAGGATCATTCTTCCGATCTATTGCGTAAGGGATATGGCTATCTGAAAAAAGCCCCAGCATACGCGAACGCCCATTTACAGCAGTTAGCGCACTTGCGTCGGTGGCCACTTCGTAGCCCTTAGCTTTAAAAAGTGAAAGATAATCAGTCACGCTCCCGTCTTTTTGCACTTGCTTAAAATGACGAGCACCGCCGCCGAGTAGGACATCAATTTCACGTTCCAAATATTGCCTAGCTATAGCGTCCTCCATATCCCTATGTGATACGTTAGCTGAAAACCCCGCAGGTGTAGCATGAGTGATGCGGCAAGTCGTTACTAAGCCTGTAGCCTTTCCTGCCTCTTTCGCGTAAGAAAATAGTGGCTTCAGATCATGGCCCGAAGAATCTGTATTTATTCGCCCGTTATTTACCCGCTCTCCGCTACCCCACGCACTAGCGGCTGCGGCAGAATCGGTGACTGGGGAGTTTGCCGAAGCTGTGTCTTGAAAACCTCGGCGCACTCCTTGGCGCTCAAAAAGTTTGATCCAGTTAAGAGAAGCATTCTCATTGCGCAGCTTCCAATGATGGCCAAGACCTAATGTTCCATTACAGAGGCCATCGACCATCAGAAATATGAGGTTCTTTGCCCGCCCTGAGCTAAGCTTACTTTCTTCTACTAAAGCTGCCCCCACTTGCGCGCTAGGCAGTATCGTAGTCGCACCCGCCAATCCAGATAGTTTAAGAAACTGGCGACGAGAAGAGGGAGTCGATGTATCCATATTCAGAACAATAGCTAACTGTTGGCTAGTCACAAATACTAATTGTGTAAGAATATAGAAAATAGCAGCGCAGCATCTGCTAGGAATAGCTCGTCATTTATACGGTGTTAAGCTTGTGCCAATGTATGCTTTAATAGGCTCATAAGCCAATCACAAGTAAACAGTTTTTAGACAAACTGGTCTTACTTAATCGTTATTTTTAGATAATTGTTTGATTAAATAATCAACACCACGCTTCAAGCTGACGTCTTGTTCCATCATGTTTTCTACTTGCTTACAGGCATGTATCACCGTGCCGTGATCACGGCCGCCAAAAGCGTCTCCAATAGATTTTAATGGATCACCAGTGAGTGTCCGAGAAATGTACATAGCTACCTGACGAGGGACAACAATCCCGCTAGTGCGGCGGCGACCTATTAATTCGCTGAAGCGAATCTTGTAGTAGTCGGAAACTTTATGCTGAATCTGATCAACCGTCACTTTTCGAACAGCTTCCTCGTGTAGTAAATCACTGAGCAGACGCTCCACCGCATTTAGATCTAGTTTACGATCCACAAGATTGTTGTAGCCAGCGATACGGGTCAAAGCTCCCTCCATCCTACGAACATTACGAGAAACACGTTCTGCCAGGAAGTTCATTACTTCCTCGTCCATGTCTATTTTCATAGCTGCTGCTTTATTCTTGAGAATAGCCACGCGTGTTTCTAGATCAGGGGCCTGTATATCGGTCACTAAACCCCACTGGAATCTAGATACTAAGCGATTCTCTAGTCGCTCTATCTCATTTGCAGGCCGATCACTCGCTAAAAATATTTGCCGTCCAGACTCAAATAGATCGTTAAAGGTATGAAAAAATTCTTCCTGAGTACTTTCTTTTCCAGCAAGGAAATGAATATCGTCCACTAATAGCGCGTCCACATTGCGGTAGTACTGTCGAAACTTGGTTAACTTGTTTTCACGGATGGCATGAATAAACTCGTTTGTGAACTTCTCGGTTGAGATGTATGCAATGCGAGCCTTCGGATTATTAACCAACATCTGATGCGCTACTGCATGCATGAGGTGGGTCTTGCCTAAACCTGTCTCTCCAAAAACAAAGAGTGGATTGTAAGCACGCCCTGGTGCATTTGCTACAGCGATTGAAGCAGCGTGAGCGAGCTGACAGCCTGAGCCTACTACAAAATTATCGAATGTATTAGTCGGATTGATTAAGCTACGACGTTTAGTAGAGGATTGCTCAACGGAACGTTCTGAGCTCTGGCTAGTTCTAGCATGATCCCTTACAGAAAAACCTGAGTCTGCGGTCTCTACCTCATCTGAAGTTGCCACTTCAATAGTAACTTCCATTGCAGAGCCCGCAAAGCTGCAAACTTGTTTGTGGATAATATCGAGGTAATTGTTCTCGATCCAAATTGCGTTAAATTCACTTTTCGCCGTCAAGATCATCTTGGTATCTGTTTCCACAGAGCAGGACAATTCACTGAACCACATATCAAAGACATCCTCTGGAAAAAGGTTCTTTAGTTCGTTATAAGCACTCCTCCAAAGGGAGCCTGCGGTGTGTGTTGATGGCATGAAAGAAAAGAAAAGTTTAGGGAGTAATGATTCATTAAATGTGTCCTGCAATACATTTTAATACTGGAGAGCAAAAATAACTAAAATTTAGAAAAATATGTAATTTATGCGCGAGATGAGACTTTGCCGCGCAATTAATAAAGTGATGGTTTTTTAAGTGTTTGTTTATAAGTAGTTTGAAATTTATTTAAGTTAAAATTACTAAAATAGAAAATATGTAAGTCGTTGCAAATTAGAGATAAATGTATTACTTAAATAATTTAGCACATGAGAATTCGTAACCTAGCACACTTGGCAAGACGAAGTTCTACACAAGTTATTCACACTAAGAGGAAGAATAACTTTTTGGAATTTCCCATTATTCCTATCACAGCTTTGTTAGTCCCTGAAAAGATGCTGTTTATGAAATTAAGGGAGAATTAAAACTGCCCAAAACACATCGAAAAATAATTGCGCACTGGAGAATTCTATAAAAAATAAATCTCTTATTCAGCACTCTTGGATTTTCTCATGTGCGCGATTAGTCGATCGTTAAATTCTGCCGCTGAATCATGTCCGATCTTCTTCAGAGCCTGGGACATTGCAGCTACTTCAGTTAATCGCGCCATATCACGACCTGGACGTACGGGAATCTCCATAGTAGGTATCTTTAAACCGAGTATGTCTATATATTGTTCTTCTAAGCCAGTACGTTCCTCGTGCATACCAGGTACCCAGACAACAAATTTTATGACAAGGTCGATACGCTTTTCGTAACGTACCGAACGAACACCAAACAGTTCTGCTATGTTGATAATACCCAGACCACGACACTCCATAAAACCCCTACTTAGATCTGATGAAGTCGCGAGAAGCTCGCGCTCGCTTGCACGTTTTATGTAGATAAGATCATCCGCTACAAGACTGTGACCGCGCTCGATTAGCGCGAGTGCACATTCACTCTTACCTACCCCACTCTCACCACAAATTAAAGTCCCTATTCCACGCACATCAAGTAAAGTTCCATGTAACTGAGTACGAGGAGCAAATTTATCTTCCAGTAGTAGAGTGGCTTCCGTTGTAAAAGTCTTCGTTTTAAGCGGTGACCGGATGATCGGGGTCTTGTATTGATTTGCTAGCTTACAAAGTTCCTTCGAAGGAGCTAGGTTTCGAGATACCACCACACAAGGCACCTTGCGCTTGAGAATCTCGGTCATAATTGCGAGCTGCTTCGCCTTTGATTGCTCTCTAATAAAGGCCATTTCACCAGCGCCAAGTAACTGAATTCGTTTTGCAGCGAATGCTTTAAAAAAACCAACCATAGCCAGCGCAGGGCGATTCAGACTACGCTCACGAATCATATTATCTAGGCCCGCCTCCCCCGCTACTAATTCCATTTTTAAGGGCTCCTTAAAGGAGTCATAAAAGTCTCTTACCGAGACGGCCTCGACAAATTTAGTGTTATTGCGCTGCATTACGGACATTTTGATCCCCCTTGTTTACATATTAAAATCCTGCCCGAGATAGATCTCTCGGCTCTTTGGATCGTTAATCAAGAATTCGCTACTTCCCTCGCTGAGAATAGAACCCTCATGAAGTAAGTAGGCTCGATCGACAATGGCTAGAGTCTCACGCACATTGTGGTCAGTAATTAAAACGCCAATGCCACGCTCCTTGAGCTGAATAATAATTTTCTGTACTTCGCTTACACTTATTGGATCTACCCCGCTAAAGGGCTCGTCCATTAGCAAGAACTTTGGATTAGTCACCAGTGCACGGGAAATTTCCAAACGGCGGCGCTCACCGCCACTGAGAGTGTAAGCTTTCTGTTTAGCTAGGTGACTTAAACTGAGCTCTTCTAGGTGCTCTACAATACAAGACTCACGTTCTGATTTTGTGTAGGGCATCGTTTCGGCAATCGCACGGATATTTTGCTCCACCGTCATTTTTCGAAAAATTGAGGCTTCTTGTGGTAGGTATCCAATGCCACAGCGCGCACGGCGATACATTGGTAGGTCTGTTAATTCGTAATCATTTAAGAAGACCTGCCCACCAGTGCTCGGAACCAAGCCGATGACCATATAAAAAGTAGTAGTTTTTCCAGCACCGTTAGGTCCAAGTAAGCCTACAATTTCACCCGCACTAAGATTAATATCAACGCCGTTAACTACGCGGTTTTTCCCGTATTCCTTTACAAGGCCACGAGTTTCAATCTTGGGAGTGATTGCAGTATCATCCATATTCACAGAGCACTAAAGCATGCTCATAACACACCGCAATACAATCCTTCAAATCACAATTTAGTATGCGATCAACTTGCTACTTAGACTGCAAAGAATTAGGAATACTTCCCGAAGTATCGACCAGTTCGCCCAGTAATTGGCTCAAAAAGAGCCTGCGATCTGCGCAAGCTTCTCTAGTTGATCAATATAGCTCCTTGTATCCTCGGAGCGATTATTCTCTGAGGCTAGGTGAATTTCTTCCACTATAACTGCTATTTGCTTTGCTAGATCCTGTTCTTCAGCCTCAGAATTTTCCACAAAATAGGCGACTGCCTTCTCCAAAGAGTAAGTACTCATATGGATTTCGTGTAGTGTTCCAGCGGTAAGTTCCTCCTTACCGATTATAAAATCAACTTCTTTAGCAAAAACCGCGGACGCTTTTTCAAGAGAATAAATATCCTCCAGCTTAAGGTGCTGAATCGGCTTCTCATTGTGATCGTGAGCAGAGTGCTCATCTATATGGTCGCTGTGTTGATCGGAACACGCACTTAGCATACAGCTAATAGCGATTAAATAAGCACTAGATACAATATGTTTTATAGTCATAAATATTAAGTATTAAAAACAGTAAATAGATTCATTTCTAATTTTATTTCTGACAAGTCTTTTTGACTGGGCTAAGTCAAACTAATATCGGTAGTGGTCCGACTTGTAGGGGCCCTTAGCACTGACTCCGATATAATCAGCCTGTGTTTCACTGAGCACGGTCAACTTGCATCCTATCTTATCTAAATGTAAACGAGCAACTTCTTCATCTATATGCTTAGGAAGAATATATACCCCTGGGGTGTATTTCTCGAGATGCTTCCATAACTCAATTTGAGCGAGCGCTTGATTAGTAAAGCTGTTCGACATCACAAAGGAAGGGTGACCCGTAGCGCAGCCGAGATTTACCAATCGCCCCTTAGCAAGAAGGTAGACGCTATGACCGTCTGGGAAAGTGTACTTGTCGACGGCTCCCTCTTCGTCGGGCTTGATTGATTCTACGTCCACTCCAGGCATATCATCAAGGTCATCGACGCCGATTTCGTTATCAAAGTGTCCGATATTACAGACGATTGCTTGGTCCTTCATCTTCGACATATGATCCGCTGTGATGATACCAAAGTTTCCGGTGGTAGTAACATATATGTCTCCCCAACCCAGTGTATCTTCTACAGTTAAAACACGGTGGCCCTCCATCGCAGCTTGTAATGCACATATTGGGTCTACTTCCGTTACGACTACTTGTGCACCCATTCCCTTGAGCGCCGCCGCACAACCTTTGCCTACATCGCCATAACCGCAGACCACGCCGACCTTACCAGAGATCATAACATCAGTAGCACGTTTAATTCCATCGAGCAGCGACTCGCGGCAGCCGTAAAGATTATCAAATTTAGCTTTAGTAACCGAATCGTTGACATTAATAGCAGGCACTAGCAACTTACCCGCTTTGTGCATTTCATAAAGGCGGTGAACACCAGTAGTGGTCTCCTCTGAAACACCCTTCCATTCTTTGAGTACTTCGTGCCAATGATTTGGCTTAGCACTGTGAATCTTCTTTAGGAGGCGCTTAATAACATCTTCTTCTAAACTACCAGATTCAGATTCGACCCAGTCACTACCATCTTCGAGTTCATAACCCTTATGGATGAGAAGTGTGGCATCTCCACCGTCGTCAACAATGAGTTGAGGCCCAGAACCATCAGGCCATGTAAGTGCTTGCTCGGTACACCACCAGTATTCTTCGAGGGTCTCGCCCTTCCAAGCGAAAACGGGTACGTCTAAATTCTTGGCAACATAGGCAGCCGCGTGGTCCTGCGTTGAGAATATATTACAAGAACACCAGCGTAAATCGGCCCCAAGAGCTTGCAACGTCTCAATAAGAACCGCCGTCTGAATAGTCATGTGCAGAGAACCCATGATACGGACGCCCTTCAGCGGCTGTTCTGGGGCATACTTCTCACGTGTAGCCATCAGGCCAGGCATCTCGAATTGCGCAATTTCAACTTCCTTGCGCCCGAAGTCCGCAAGATTAATATCCTTCACCTTATAATTAGTGCCGGTCTTCGTTAGTGTGTCTGTGCTCATATATAATTCTAATTTGTTCTTAATATAGTTTCAACCACTCAATTAGAGTGCTGCCTTTAGTTCCTCGGCTTTAGCGGTCGATTCCCATGGAAGATTTTCTTTTGCGAAATGCCCATAGTTTGTACTCTCGCGGTAAATTGGGCGAAGTAAGTCGAGCTGACTAACAATATCCGCCGGCTTAAAACTAAATACCTTCTGCGCGGCTTCAGCTATCTTAGTATCCTCAACTGTACTAGTACCAAAAGTATCCACATGAATACTGGTGGGATGAGGATGCCCAATCGCATACGCCACTTCTAACTCACAGGCCTCAGCTAAACCAGCAGCTACAATGTTCTTAGCTACCCAGCGAGTAAAATAAGCTGCCGATCGATCCACCT
Organism: uncultured Opitutia bacterium; assembly: GCA_913041275.1. Taxonomy (GTDB): domain Bacteria; phylum Verrucomicrobiota; class Verrucomicrobiia; order Opitutales; family Coraliomargaritaceae; genus Thalassobacterium. Next base: position 9,101 of record CAJWHF010000020.1, on the reverse strand, counting down.
TAGAGGGATCTTTACCAGAGAATGCGCCACCCCCGTGACGTGCCCAGCCGCCGTAGGTATCTACTATTATCTTTCGTCCAGTCAAACCAGCGTCGCCTTGCGGGCCACCGATCACGAAGCTGCCAGTAGGATTAATCAAATACTCCGTATCGTCATTAAGTAATTCCTCGGGTAGCACTTTTCGAATCACCTCATCGATACAAAACTCTTTAATTTTAGCGTGTTTCACATCCGATGTATGCTGAGTAGAAATTACCACATTTTTAATTCCCACAGGCTGACCATCGATGTATTCTAAAGCTACTTGGCTTTTTACATCAGGGCGCAGCCAAGGAATACCTATTTCTTTTCGTTGATGAGCCATTTCTCTAAGCAGACGATGTGCATACATAACTGGAGCTGGCATCAACTCAGCTGTCTGCTGACAAGCATATCCAAACATGATACCTTGGTCTCCTGCGCCCTGCTCGTCGCTACCCTTTCCATCTGCCCCAGCAGCATCGACTCCTTGGGCGATGTCAGTAGACTGAGCAGTGAGAATATTGGAAATAAAAACCTTATCTGCATGAAATACATCGTCCTCGTTCACGTAGCCAATATCCCGAATCGCTTCACGGACGACCGACTCATAATTAAGATCTGCGTTCGTAGTGATTTCACCAGCCAAGAAAACACAGTTACTCTTAACTAGTGTCTCGCAAGCTACGCGGCTTAAGGGATCCTGTTCCAAGCAGGCGTCTAGAATACTATCAGAAATGTAGTCAGCTACTTTATCGGGATGACCCTCACCTACTGATTCGGATGAAAAAATTAAATCTTGCCTCATGCTGGAGTAACCAATTCGACATGTGAGATATTGCAAGAATTTATACCGACATATCGGTAGATAATAATCTAGCGTATTCTAAACTTCCGAACCGTGCTCGCCTACAGTCCAATTTTCAAGCACAGGATCCTCCGCCAAGTCGCCACTTGTTATTTCAGTAGCTTGTACCCAGTTCAGCAGTTCATCCAGACTCCGATGCGCTTCAAGCGGATGCCTTAGCGCTGCGTTCCCATGGATTGTATACTCATTCTGGCGACCCACTTTCGTCCGCTTCAGATAGCCACTCTTTTCTAAATCAGCCACAATGCTCTGCACCGCACGCTCGGTGATGCCGACTGCAGAAGCCACCCGGCGTAGAGGATCTTTAGGATGCGACTTTAAATAAAACAGAACATGCGCGTGGTTAGAAAAAAATGTCCAACGAGCTTTTTCATTATTCATACAAGTAGGATAAACACGATAAAGCACGCGTAAAGCACGAATTATATTTCGCTTGTAGGAATAGCCTTGATAAACGAAAGGACTTTAAAAATTATTTCTGAACATACGAAACACCGCTTGACATGCCTAATACGAATTCTAGTGTCCATTTTTCCCAAATTTTGGGGTAGTAGCTCAGTTGGTTAGAGCGCCTGCCTGTCACGCAGGAGGCCGCGGGTTCGAGTCCCGTCTATCCCGCCATTTAGCTGCGATTTTCTTCGGAAGATCGCAGTTTTTTTGGGCTTAAGAAAATTAAAGGATCATACCTGCGGCAACCGTTTCGTTAGTCTGTTCGTCAATCAGAATAAAACTACCACATATACGATTATTTTTATAGCTATCTGCGATCAGCGGCGCTGAAGTACGCAGCGAAATTCGACCGATATCATTATGATTAAATGTTAAATCATCTTCAATCTTACGAAGAGTGTTAATGTTAATCTTGTAACGTACTTCAGTAATTATTGCTTTCACTTCATTCGTAGTATGGCGCAGCACATATTTGCCTCTACCGGCCAGTTTCTTGTCCGAAGAAAACCAACAAATCATAGCCTCAACATCCTGACGTGCCAGCGGTGGATTATTTGGCTTCACCAACATGTCGCCACGGGATATATCGATCTCATCACTCAGGGTAATAGCAACTGACATCGGAGCGAAGGCCTCTTTTATTTCGCCGTCCATTGTATGAATGGCTTTTATAGTTGATTCAAAGCCGGAGGGCATAACTTGTACCTTGTCACCAGGCTTAAAAACGCCGCCTGCGATACGCCCAGCGAAGCCACGAAAGTCATGCCACTTATCCGAGTGCGGCCTTATTACCCACTGCACGGGAAGACGAGCTTCGACATGGTTTTCATCCGCACCTATATAGACTGTCTCTAAGTGATAAAGTAAGGCAGGTCCCTGATACCAAGGCATGTTTACAGACTTATCTACAATATTGTCCCCAAGCAGTGCGCTCACCGGTATGAAAGTAATATCTACTATATTATCCAAGCGCGAAGCAAACTTCTTAAAGTCATCAACGATCTTGTTATAGCTATCCTGACTCCACTGCGCTAAATCCATCTTATTGACACAGACCACTACATGTTGAATGCGTAGCAAATTAGCGATGAACGCGTGGCGGCATGTCTGCTCAATAACTCCTTTACGCGCATCGACTAGTAGTATGGCAAGGTTTGCCGTCGAAGCACCAGTTACCATATTACGAGTATATTGTATATGCCCTGGAGTGTCAGCTATGATAAATTTACGCTTTGGTGTGGCAAAGTAGCGATAGGCAACGTCTATAGTGATACCCTGCTCGCGTTCAGCGCGTAGCCCATCGGTAAGGAGTGCGAGGTTTACGTTCTCGTCTCCGCGTGATTTAGAGCTCTTCTCTATCGCATCTAATTGGTCCTCAAAAATAGCCTTACTATCATAGAGGAGACGACCGATTAGTGTACTTTTCCCGTCGTCTACAGAACCTGCTGTAGTAAAACGCAAGAGATCCATGTCTAGGTAGCCTGCTGTTGATTTTAAATCGCTCATTATTCTTAAAATTTTTCAATAACACATACAGGCTCAAAAATATCCTTCTTTTTTGCGGTCTTCCATAGCAGTTTCAGAGCGCTTGTCATCAGCGCGTGTACCGCGTTCGGTCTGACGTGCTGCGGCAACCTCGTCGATTATATCATCAAGTGTAGCGGCCGATGATAGTGCGGCTCCGGTGCAAGTAGCATCACCGATAGTGCGAAAGCGAACTGACATTTTCTTTACACTTTCCTGCTCTTCAGGAAGTAAGTCCATAAAGTCCGTCACGCCCATAACTACACCATTACGTATAAAACAGTTCCGCTCGTGAGAGAAATAAAGGTTAGGTAGCTCGATATTTTCTAGCTTGATGTATTGCCAAATATCCATCTCCGTCCAATTACTTAAAGGAAAGACGCGAAAGTGCTCCCCGTGCTGCTTGCGGCCATTGAATATATTCCAAAGCTCGGGTCGCTGGTTCTTTGGGTCCCATTGGCCGAAGGCATCACGATGAGAAAAGAAACGTTCCTTTGCTCGGGCTTTTTCCTCGTCTCGGCGACCCCCTCCTAGGGCAGCATCATACTGACCTTCCTCAAGACCTTCCAATAAGGCAAAAGTTTGCAGGCCATTACGACTAGCATAGGGGCCGGTTTCTTCAGTAACCTTGCCCTCGTCAATTGCTTTTTGTACGGAAGCGACCCGTAATTCGGCGCCGATTTCTTCAACAAAGCGATCTCGATATTCCATCGTTTCAGGAAAATTGTGCCCGGTATCCACATGCATGAGCGGAAATGGCAGTTTTGCTGGCCAGAATGCTTTTTTAGCTAGGTAAGCCATTACAATCGAGTCTTTACCACCTGAAAAAAGAAGAACTGGATTTTCAAACTGCGCTGCAGTCTCACGCAGTATGTAAATCGCTTCAGATTCGAGCTGTTTTAAATGAGTGATAGTATAATCTTGGATCATGATATCAAAATTTTGAAAAAACTACAGATTCGGTAATGAAATAATCGGGCTTACTTTTTCTAATAATTCTCGAAGTGACTCGTCTTCACTTTGATTATCGGTTTTAACAGTCCAGTCGCTGTCTGCTATTTCGGGCGCTTCAAAAGAAGAGTCCTTTCCCGTGAAGTCTTGTACTCCTCCAGCAGCGGCTTTGGCGTAGAGACCTTTTATGTCGCGCTGCGCGCAAGTCTCAAAGGAAGCTTCCACATAAATAGGTGTAATATTACCCTCTCCTATGATCTCAATAGCTGCGGCGCGCAGTCCGCGCTTAGGAGTAATAAAAGAAGTAAAAACGATAATTCCAGCTTCAAGAAAAAGGCGCGCCACCTCTGCTATGCGGCGGATGTTTTCGCTACGATCAGCGTCCGAAAAGCCAAGGTCGCTATTTAAGCGACTTCGAATGTTGTCACCGTCGAGGAGTTTAATTATATAACCCTTCTTTGTAAGTTCCCGCTCAAGCGCGTTCGCTAGGGTGCTCTTACCAGAGCCAGATAGCCCGTAAAGCCAGAAGACATGGCCACGCTGCTTGAGCTGTGCTTCTTTAGCATCACGCCCAAGCATGCGGCCGAACTCGGGGTGAATATTCTCAGACATAGACGTAAAACAACAAAAGCAAAATATTAATTAAGCCAATCTATTTCTAAATCGATTATTTTTCTGGGCGCATAGCCAGACGAACCACTTCTTTGTCGAAGTAATTCCTGTCCATGCCCGCGTTAACTACGACACCCTGCCCATTGATACCACTAGAGGCTGGACTTAGTAAGAAGACTGCTGTGTTCGCGACTTCTTGAGTACTTAGGTTTTGCTTACGAAACGTGAGCTTCTCTGCATAAAGGTAGCTCTCTAAATATCCAGGAATGCCAGCGGATGCGCTTGTCTTCAGTGGCCCAGCATTCACTGTATTAAAGCGAACATGGCTATCTGAGCCGAAGGATTTAGCTAAATTATAGGAAGATGCTTCCAGTGCAGCCTTAATTGGGGCCATATAACCATAATTCTCAGCGGTTACATCGGTGGATGAAATGCCGATGGAGACAACAGAAGCGTCGTCCTTTAATATGGCTTTAAAAGCATTGGCTACTTCCACGAGCGAAAAAGCAGAGATCGAAGTGGCTTGGAGAAAATCTTTACGGACAGTCTCGTGGAAGGGCTTAAAACCCTCCGAGTAATTAGCGAAAGCAATAGAATGCACTATGCCGTCGAGCTCGCCGTAGTCTGCCCTCACTTGCTCAGCTAAACTTGTAATCTGCTCTGGAAACTCTACGTCACAGATGTATGCCTTACGCTCACCGAGTAATTTCTGCAGGCTCTCTAAGCGTGCTTGCGAACGCACGCTGTGGATTACTTCGGCGCCCTCTTCTTCTAGTGACTTAGCAATCGCCCAAGCCACGCTCTTACGGTTGGCTAGGCCCATAATTAGGAAGCGTTTATTACTTAAATCTAAAAAGCTCATTTTTGTTCCTCCACCATAGCCAGAGCGAATTCAATCGTCATCGCTGCTTTGCCACCTTTGAGTACTTTAGCCTTCATAAAGAAAAAGCGACTGACTGTCTCCTTCATTGTGACCTCTATGGTGATTTCGTCTCCAGGTTTGACCATTTGTTTGAAGCGGGCATCGCTTATTCGAGAAAGTACTGGCGTGACATCATGAAGCGATCGACCGTCTTTTTCGATCTGCTTGGCTAAGTAAATAGCTCCGGTCTGGAAGCAAGCTTCGCAGAGCAAAACGCCTGGCATGATAGGATTGCCCGGGTAGTGCCCCTCAAATTGTGGCTCCTCTGCCCGGATGGTCCTCTTGCAGGTAGCGCCGTCCTCACGGACTTCGACAATCTCGTCGATAAAGAGAAAAGGAGGGCGGTGCGGAATTGTGCGTAGTATTTCTTCCATTTATATAAGTGAATTAGATTACAGAACAATTGCACGCTAGAAATCGGATCATTTAATAAAGTGTAGAACTGCCTAAGCGTTCGCATTGATGACCAACTCAGGCTTGTCAATATGAGGCTTTTTCGATTTGTTTGCGCCTATGAGTCGAAAAGTTACCCTCTTCACTGGCCAATGGGCCGACCTACCAATTGATCAACTCCTCCCCCTAGTCAAAAAAATGGGCTACGATGGTGTCGAGCTAGCATGCTGGGGCGACCATTTTGAAGTCGATCGCGCTCTAAGCGAAGACGATTACATTTCTAATCTTTGGAATAAACTCCAGAGTAATGGTTTAACTTGTTACGCTATTTCTAACCACTTAGTCGGCCAAGCAGTCTGCGACCCGATCGACGCGCGACACCAAGCAATTCTATCCCCAAAGATATGGGGCGATGGCGACCCAGAGGGTGTACGCAAACGGGCGGCTGAAGAAATGAAAAATACAGCGCGCGCAGCACGTAAATTTTTAGATGCCCGACCGGACGACACCGTCATTCATCCAGTGGTAAACGGCTTTACCGGTTCATCTATCTGGCACGCGCTCTACGCCTTTCCGCCGACCTCTCAAGATTATTTGGATAATGGATACAAAGACTTTGCGGATCGTTGGATACCAATTTTAGATGTCTTCGAAGAAGTAGATGTTAATTTCGCACTAGAAGTGCATCCAACTGAAATCGCCTTTGATACGGCTTCGGCTCAGCGCGCCCTTTCGGCGGTTAATAACCATAAGCGATTCGGCTTTAATTATGACCCCAGTCACCTCGGTTACCAAGGTGTAGACTACGTTAAATTCTTACGTGAATTCTCACAGCGTATTTACCATGTTCATATGAAGGATGCATGGTGGGGACACGGCGATGGCAGTGTGGGTGTCTTTGGCGGACACACTGATTTCACGGATGCTCGCCGATACTGGGACTTCCGATCTGTGGGTCGCGGTGACATCAAATTCGAAGACATCATCGTAGCGCTCAACGACATCGCCTATACAGGGCCCCTCTCAATCGAATGGGAAGACGGCCGCATGGATCGCGTCCACGGCGGTACTGAAGCGGCTACGTACACTCGTCAAGTTGACTTTACGCCCAACTCACTTGCGTTCGACGCTGCATTCGACAAAAAGAATCAATAAAGGAACACTTAATTTTTCATTTCACCTTAGAGATCACACTTTTCTGACTCCACGAATAATATGACAATCAAAAGAAAAATTCGTATGGGTATGGTCGGCGGCGGACACGGAGCCTTCATCGGAGGCGTGCACCGAATAGCAGCGGCTTTAGACCAGCAAATTGAGCTCGTTTGTGGCGCCTTCAGTTCCGACCCAGATCGCTCTAAGTCTTCGGGGCAAGACTTCTTCCTTCCCGAGGCCCGTTGCTATTGCGACTATGCGACCATGATGACTGAGGAAGCGAAGCTGCCAGAGGGCGAGCGGATGGACTTCGTTGCCATTGTTACTCCAAACCATCTGCACTTCCCAGCCGCCAAAGCCGCACTAGAAGCTGGCTTCCACGTGCTATCTGACAAGCCAGCCACCTTTAACTTAGCAGAAGCCAAGGCTCTAGCTGAGATGGTTCAAGATACAGGTCTCTTGTATGGACTCACCCATAATTATACAGGCTATCCTATGATCAAGCAGGCCCGAGAGATGGTGCACAGTGGCGAGTTTGGTAAAATTCGAAAAGTGGTAGTCGAGTATCCACAGGGTTGGCTAGCGACGCCGCTAGAACAAGAAGATCAAAAACAGGCAGCTTGGCGCACTGATCCAAAACGCTCGGGAGCTGCCGGATGCATCGGCGACATCGGCACTCACGCCGAGAATCTTGCAGAATATATAACAGGCTTAAAAATTAAAGAATTAGCCGCAGACCTGACCGCATTTGTCGATGGTCGACTGCTCGACGACGATGGTAATATACTCCTACGCTTCGAAGGGGGCGCAAAGGGTATATTGCACGCCTCTCAGATTTCAGTGGGCGAGGAAAACTCGCTAAATATACGCCTATACGGGGAGACTGGCGGCCTCGAATGGCACCAGATGGAACCTAACTCTTTGCGCATACACCGATTGGATAAGCCCACTCAAATTTACCGTACAGGCAATGCTTACCTTGGCGAAAGCGCGACCGCACACTGCCGAATTCCCGCTGGTCACCCAGAAGGATACCTCGAAGCTTTTGCTAATATCTATCGTAATTTTGCAGCAGATATTTCGGCTCGCTTATGCGGCGAATCTAAGCACGAAAATCTTCACGATTATCCTACGATTGAAGATGGCGTACGCGGCATGGCATTCATCGAAGCTGCTGTCGCAAGTAGCCAAAACAATGCTGCATGGACGCCACTTGCATAGTAAGAGAAATACAGTGAATCGGAAATGGATCCTGTAATCACTCTACAGCTTTACTCTCTACGCGAGGAACTCGAAGCTGACTTTGAAGGCACTCTGAGCCAAATCGCAGAAATCGGGTTTTCTTGTGTTGAGCCAGCTGGCTATCATGGGCGCAAACCAAGCGAAGTAGTAAAGCTACTAGCAGAGCTAGGGATGAGCGCACCTACTGCGCATTGCTGCTTACCCATTGGAGATGCGACGCAAGAGGTAATTGAAACTGCGCTAGAACTAGGCCACCGCTATCTCATCACTGGGTGCCCGCCGAACGGGCAAGATGATTACACTGGGACCGAACAAGTAAAAGCAGCAGCCGAGCTCTACAGTATCGCGGCAGAGAATGCTGCAGTGCACGGCCTGTGCGTTGGATATCATAATCATGACTGGGATCTGGCAGAATTTAACGGGCAAGCTGCCTACCGCACATTTTTAGACAATACGCCTGAGAGTGTTCTTTGGGAAGCAGACCTGTTTTGGATCGCTCGTGCAGGGATCGATCCAGTCCAGTTTCTGCGTGAAATCGGAAATCGTGGTAGAGTTTTACACTTTAAGGACGGACATATCACCAACCGAGATATCGATCCTCCATTCTTACCTGCTGGCTCTGGAGATGTCGATTTACTCGCCTGTTCGAAAGTAGCCGAGTACGCTGAGTATATCGCCGTAGAGCTCGATGAGTATGAAGGTGATATGATCGGAGCAGCAAAGGAAAGCTACGATTATATAACCGAACATAAAATAGCCTTCCCAAGGTTCTAAGTGCGCTTTTAGCACTATGAATTTAGCCCTGGGCGAAGCGCCAAAGCGAACCTTTCTAAGATTGTGATATGACCAATTCAGCTAGAAAACAAATAAACGTCGGCATTATAGGGTGCGGCAAAATATCCCAAGCTTACTTCGACAGCGGAAAAAAATTTTCCCTCCTTAACATCACCGCCTGTGCCGATCTAG
>CAJWHF010000019.1 GCA_913041275.1 uncultured Opitutia bacterium | reverse complement strand
ATGAATACTGCCTTTATACAATTTAGTGTGACTCTAGCTAGCATTCTTAAAAGAGTGCTAAAATAAAATCATAAATAACTAATTATTATTGAACGTACTCTAACTGAGCGCGTCTTATATTATGTAAGTTACTTTTTAGTTTGTTTATATTTAAATGCCGCTCGTCTTTCGGGCGGCATTTTTTGTCTTCTAGGTGAGACGCTAGCGTAAAGAATAGCTAATAGTAAAAAGAGGCATATGTATACCCTCAATACAAACGTCCAACCTTCAGCCGAGCTTAGCCTTTAGGTCTTCTTTTTCAATTAATCCGACGATCGTGTCAACGATTTGGCCGTCCTTAAATATTAGGATAGTTGGTATAGCGCGAATCTCGTACTTGCTAGCCACTTCACTATTGTTGTCGATGTTGACCTTGCAGATTTTAACAGCGTCGCCGAGTTCTTCTGCTAGTTCATTTAGAATGGGCGCGATAGCCTTGCATGGGCCACACCATGGAGCCCAGAAGTCTACTACGATTGGTGTAGAGCTGCTGGATAGAGTTGAGTCAAAATTAGAGCTATCTAGTTCAGTGATTTTTTCGGACATTTGCTATCTTGGTTTTTTAGTTATTTTAGAAAAGGGAGAATGTCTTGTAGGATTAAGACTGTGAATGCGAGCGCAACTGTGGCAGCTATTGCATCGACAATTAGTAGACTGATAGGAGGAGTAGGATTGATGTCCTCATCAATAGAAATCGATGGATCTGGCACGGCTGCTGATGTTGTTGGTTTAGTGGCAAAAGCAACTTTGGCTGGTGCCGGAGCTGACTGACTTTCCACGTTAGGGGATGTCTGAATAGGCGTATTTACCTGTGAATTATGGATTTTCTGGGTAGATTCAAAATCTGAATTCTTTGGTGGCGCTGAGGCTAGGCGTAAAGGTGCCTTCGGTTCAGGGTTTCCTTCTTCTTTACTCGCTGGTATATTGTTGTTTTCTTCGTCGCTTAGGTCAGTCATAGTATATACCTAGAGTATCGCTACAACTACTGTCAAGTGAGCCCTTGCTTTAACGGTATTTTGTCACCGTATAAGTAACGATGGGCTTATTCGGTATTTCTTGGCCTTGAGTCCACCTCGTCCAACCTCTGGCAGCGAATATCGCCAAAGCTACGGTCCTGCTGTATTGATATTTTACTTAAACGAGTTAACTCAAGTACTGCTAGGAAAGTAGCTACGATAGTAGTAATAGTAGTAGTAGATTCGAATAAATCTGAAAATAAGAAGCTACGTTCGTCCCTAATACGTATAAGTATAAGTTCCATTCGGTCCGAGACAGTGACCTGTTCGGCGTGAATTTGTCCTTCATCAATACGTTCTGCTAAGCGGCTTAGCACTTGATTAAAGGTATTCCAAAGGTCTACCCGATCGACAGGAATAAGTGGGCGTTCTATCGCTTCAATGGCATCTTTTGGCCCGATGCGAGAAATGAGATCATTGCTATTGAGGATGAGTTTTCGGATGTCTTCGGCTGCTTCTTTAAATTTGCGGTACTCTAGGAGTTGTTGGACTAACTCCCAGCGTGGGTCGACATCATCATCTTCAGCGTCTTCGTTACTACCTTGATCTTTTCTTGGTAGTAGCATCCTGCTCTTAATATACATGAGGGTAGAAGCCATCACGAAAAATTCGCCAGCAGCTTCAAGGTCTGGGGTCTCCATTGAGCTAAGTGCGTCGATGTATTGTTCGGTAACTCTTTCGATTGGAATATCGTAGATATCCACTTCGCTACGGCGTATTAAATAGAGAAGTAAATCGAGGGGGCCTTCAAATGAAGGAAGTCGAATAGCGAAATCGTTGTCTGGTATGAGCGCTTCTTCCATGGTAGCGGTTAATTAGTTACTATGTGCAAGGTGCATTTGTATATCGAATGAAAAATCGCTTTCGCGGCGGGCATTTTCTCTGAATGTTAGCGCGTAAAGTAACTCCCATGTACTTCCTATGCGTGTGCGCATGCCAAGCCTTGCTCTGATTAAGTCGCCCTTCTTAGCATCAAAGTTTAAATCAGTAATAAAATCGTGGCGCTCATTAATGCGATAGACAAAATCTAGGCGGTATTGATTAATGTGCTCATTGAGCAAGTCAGTCGAAAAGCCGAGTTCCCAAACCCCGCCGCTTTTTAGGGCAGTTCTAGTTCGCAATTCTTGTAAGGTAAAACGCTCTGTATGAAAGCGACTGGCTAAGTCGAACTTTAACCATGGGGCAGGGTTCATGACGAGTTCGACCCAAGTAGCATTAAAGGTTTCTTGTTTGGAGCTGTCATAGCCAACATTTTTCTTAAAAAGTATATCTTGATATAGATTAAGTGCCGCCAAATTACGAGATCCATAGTCTTTTGCTCTCGTTTGAAATAAGGTTTCCACTCCTAAGCGGACCAAGTGAGTGTCCGAAATCTCATCAATATTCCTTAAATCGCTCAAGTCTAGTAATGGGCGATTTAAATCAAAGACCTGACGATCAATAGCAGCGATTTCATTAACATTATCAGGATCTGAGAAATAACGGTAGCGAACAACCGGACGCACGACATGGCGCAGGCCATCAATCCCCCAGGTTTCGTTAATAGTTGGATAGCTGGCATGAGCGCGTGCTTCTAGATCGAAACCAAGCTGGAAAATCTCGCGGCTATATTCTTTCTTTATGGCTATCTCATGTGGTTCTACTTTTTGGTTGCTGTAATTACTTAAACGGGCGCCAGCGATTGGGGTCAGCGTGAGCCAATCTTTCAGGTTAAATAGCCGCTCGATTCGATAACTTAGGTCGACACGGTTGGACTCTTTTTCGAGATCAAGTGTGGGAATATTTCCATCGAACCTTTCTCGTAGTTTCACATAGCTAGCAGATGCCTGGTGGTAGATGTTTGTATTTGAAATTTCTGTTGGTAGTAAGTCGAAGCGAATTTCTGGTAAGCGTTCTTGAATTAATTGGAAATCATTAGGGCGAAAGCGACTGAAGGCTGATATCAAGAAGTTGTCGCCTGTATAAGCGGCTTCGAAAAAAGTGTCTGGACGTTGATTTTCGTTAAAAATATCCTCACGGAAGTCGCGTGTAACTTCCGAATCTTCCCAGTAACTAAGCGATGCGGTTGCAGTGAAGCGTTCTCCCTGGGCTTGTTTATGGCGCCATTCGGCAAAGCCTCGATTTTGTTTAATCGGGCGATTCAATCTGTCTAATTTTAGCTCAGAAGCGTCACCCTTATCGTCAATATAACCAGTCGTTAAAGCCCCGCGGATGCTTTGAGTTGGTGAATGATAGACATATTGTGACGTCGGACCTGCCAAAATCCCACGCTTACTGTAGTAATCAATATTAGCGCCTATGCGAAGCCAGGAATTCAATGGGAAAAGAGTAGTAGTTTGCATGTATTGGCCGAGCGCACTATCTGAGCCAATGTTAAAGTCTACCATGCCAATGCTCTCTCCCAGTCGATGGCGGTGGCTAGGAAAGTAAAAAAAAGGCGTATTCCCCAAGCGAAGGGTAGCCCCATCCACTGAGATAGATTGACCCGTGTTATCGCTGATATATCGAGCTTCTTTAGCATGTATATTTAATGTAAAAGGGCCAGGGTTTCCGTAATAGAGCGTTGATTCTTGGACTGCACTGTCTTCTGCGGTGCCACCTCCGCTCAGAGCGCTCACATAGTAGGGCCATTTTCCGGTGCGTAACTTGTCCACAGAAAATATGTTTTCACTAACATCGAAGCTAATACGCTGCGCGAGCAAGCGCTCTCCCTCTTGTGTAATTGTGACATTACCATACGCATCAGCTAGCATGTAATCTTGGTAGTAAGTGATACGATCTGCCTGAATTCGTGTATCGTTAAATTCTAGGCGTGCATCACCTCGGGCTACGAGTCTTTGAGAGTCTTCGTCAAATTGCAGCGGCTCTATGGAACTGAGCTCAGGCAGTGCTGCTTTCAGGGAAAATGAAAGCATTAAAGTAAGAAAAAAATAACTAATCCGAGCGTTTGTTAGCACGGGTAATAAGTATGTGCCCGGTATTTTCTCTGGACAAGTCTTTTATGCACAATGGGTAACCTAAAGTTCGCGCGCACCAATATAGACGCGTGTAACACGTTTGGTCACGGAGCACAGAGTCTCCCAGACTATTGTGCTAGCGAGCCGGCTGAAATCGGTGGCTGTGATCTCTACTTCTTGATCTTTTCCTATCAACACAGCATGGTCGCCGATCTTTGCAGGCGGGCATTCAGTGATGTCTATAATAGTCTGATCCATCGTCACGCGTCCAAGGATCGGGCAGCGTTTGCCGTGAAGGAGCACTTCGCCTAGGTTACTTAGGTCTAGCGGGATTCCGTCTGCATAGCCAGCGGTCAGTATGGCAATACGTGAGTCGCGTATCAATTGACAGCTACGTTCGTAGCTGATATCAGTTCCAGCGGGTAGGTCTTTGACTAGGCTGACACGGGTGTGAAAGCTAAAAACAGGCTCTACGCTGACGCTGCCGAGTGCAGAGTTAGGATAGGGTGGAATTCCAAACTGGAGCAGGCCTATACGAACAGCGTTAAAAGGGCTATCGCGGCAAAGAGTATCGATACTGGTAGAATTATCCGCGTGAATGAGTAAGTCTTTGGTTAGCGGGCCAGCCTGGTCGATTATTGCAAGGAAACGTTCTCGCTGACTCTGAGTGAAGGCTAGATCGCTACTAGGGCTTGAGAAGTGAGTATATATGCCGCTTAATTCCAGCCCGGTCATTCTGCTGATTGATTCAAGCAGAGCATAGGCTTGTGTATACCAGATGCCTAGACGGCCCATCCCTGTATCTACTTTTAAGTGAACCTTTATTGTAGTTTTTCTCTCGGTAGCGAGGGTGTGTAGGCGCTCGCATTCGCCGAGTGTACTCACGGTTGCGGTAAGATCGTGCTCGATCAGGAGCTCATCTTCCTCCGGCAGCAGGGGGCTCAGTAAGAGGATCGGCCATCCAGCGCCGATCTGGCGAATTTCGATAGCCTCTATAGCGTTGGCCACCGCGAAACAATCAACACCACTTTGCATTAAGCGCCTCACTATTTGAGGCATGCCATGACCATAGGCATCGGCCTTGACGACTGCAAGATACCGGACGTGTTTTGGCAGTGTTTCCTGTATACGTTTTAAGTTACGTTCAAAAGCAAAAAGGTCAATCTCGGCCCAGCAGCGGTGTAAGGAAATTTTATTTTTTTTGGGCATTTTGTGGTGGAGTGGTGTCTACGCCTTTTTGCCATGCCTACTAGGCGTCCATTTTTGAAACGTATTTACTGCATTATTGTAAATTTCCACTTGGTCGGTCGCTTTAAAGGCGGCAGTATGTAGACGCAGCTCAGATACCCGCTCTGGAGAATATAAAAGGGTCTTCGCTTTTAGTGGCGGGCTCTGCCAGCCTTTTCTTTGTGGCAAATGATAGAGCTTGCCGTTCCATGATGTAAGAGCGTCGTCATCGATCACCTTTACCTTTTCAGTAGAGGTTGCATTAATTTGTATCGAATTCCAAGCCCCTTTCTTCCAGTCGCTTACAATGAGAGCATCTTTTAAATCGGCATCATCTTCTAGTAGAATAAGAGAGCTAAGCTGCAGGCTATTATATTTGTATAGCTCAGCGCAGTTAGGATAAAGTCGGCGCCATGTTTCAATAGCCATGGCACACAGTCGAAGTCCAAGAATGGATCCAGGACCTTCGCAGTAAACAAAGCCGCTCAAATTACTTAGATTAATATTAGCATCTTTTAGCGCTGCTTTGACTGAAGGAAACAGGTTTTCAAGAGCAGTTCCTTCGCAGCTTATTCGACTTTTCCATTGGTTTTTATGATCCAGAACACCCACGAATATGTTACTACCTGCGCAGTCGATCACGAGTTCGATTTTCTGTTTCATTGGTGTTTTATAAATGGTCTATTACCATGCACTATGGTGCTATACTTTAAGCTACTTTATCGGGTGGCAAGTTGTAAGCGAGGTAAGAGTCTTGCATGTTAGTTCGGATTGCTTTCACTCCAAAATGTGATAATAGGTAAAAAGGATATGGAATCCATAACGAGTGTGAGCTGTGCTCAGCCCCACTCAATACTGGGTATGCATCCTTTCACGAAGAATAAAACTCAGGGTCTTGT
This sequence comes from uncultured Opitutia bacterium, assembly GCA_913041275.1. Classification (GTDB taxonomy): domain Bacteria; phylum Verrucomicrobiota; class Verrucomicrobiia; order Opitutales; family Coraliomargaritaceae; genus Thalassobacterium. The sequence goes on along the minus strand of CAJWHF010000019.1, from coordinate 17,379 downwards.
TGTGCGCGCGTACTTAAAAGATGCTAGAACCTGTGAGGTCATCGACAGTACTAATTTGAACGGCCCTTGCTATGAACTAAAGCGAGTGACTGAAGATGGCTTATTTGAGGGGATTATTCTAGGGCGGATCGACTTTTTTAAATACCTGCTTCGAGCTGAGAGTTATAGTGGCGAAATACGCCAATTTTTTGATCCTTACAGTTTTCTGCCTGTACTTTCTGACGATGATATTCACCTTTTTAGTGAGGGAAGTGATCACTGCGTGCATCAGAAAATGGGCTCACATCCATGCACAAGAAATGGTGTATTCGGTGTATCTTTTGCGCTTTGGGCACCAACCGCCGTGCGTGTTTCTGTAGTCGGTGACTTCAACCATTGGGATGGGCGCTATCATCCAATGCGCAGCTTGGGGGCATCTGGTATATGGGAACTTTTCATACCCGGTCTAGAGACGGGGATGAAATACAAGTACGAAATTGGCACTACTAGTGGGAGGCCACTTCTTAAGACCGATCCATATGGCACATTTTTTGAAGCGCCCCCGAATAATTCATCTATCGTCTATCCTGTAGATGGTAACTATGAGTGGAGCGATACTACATGGATGGAGCGACGCGCTAAGACCGATTGGAAAACTAAGCCTGTCTCAATTTACGAAATGCATCTTGGCTCATGGAAGGCGAAAACGGATGGCCAAGGACGAATCTTTAGCTATCGAGAGCTAGCTCACGAACTAGTTGAGTATATCAAAGATATGCATTATACGCATGTCGAATTTATGCCTCTATCAGAGCACCCATATGAGGCTTCATGGGGCTATCAAGTTACTGGATTCTTCGCCCCAACCCAGCGCTTTGGTACACCAGAAGACTTTAAGTGCCTTGTGGATGTCTTACATCAAAATGAAATAGGTGTTATTATGGACTGGGTGCCTGCTCACTTCCCAAAAGACAGCTTTGCGCTCGCTGAGTTTGATGGGACTGCTCTTTATGAGCATGCCGACCCGCGCCAGGGCCTTCACCAAGACTGGGGTACTTTGATTTTTAACTACGGGCGTGATGAGGTACGAGGTTTTCTAATCGCATCTGCGCTTGCTTGGTGCGAGCGCTACCACATCGACGGCTTGCGTGTGGATGCGGTTGCTTCGATGCTCTATTTAGATTATTCTAGAGAAGAAGGACAGTGGATTCCAAATAAGTATGGCGGCCGAGAAAACCTAGAAGCGATCGATTTTCTACGCCAGACCAACGACCTTGTGCATAAATATTTCCCTGGCACTTTGATGATTGCCGAAGAGTCGACTGCTTTTCCTGGTGTGACTAGTCCCACCGCAGAGGGTGGCCTAGGTTTTGACATGAAATGGAATATGGGTTGGATGCACGATATTCTTAACTATTTCGAGAAAGATCCTATTCATCGTAAATATGAGCACAAGCAACTTTCCTTTGGGATGCTATATCAGTATTCTGAGAATTTCAGTCTTGTTTTCTCTCATGACGAAATCGTCCATGGTAAGTCTTCGATGCTGTATAAAATGCCAGGTAGCGCTATCTCAGATAAGGCGCACCAACTTCGTTTACTTTATGCACTTATGTGGATGTGGCCGGGCAAAAAAACGCTTTTTATGGGGAGTGATTTTGGCCAATCTTCTGAGTGGAATCACAGTAAAAGCCTTGATTGGCACCTTCTTCAATATACAGAACACAAAGGCATACAAAGTGTGGTTCGAGATCTGAATCGACTCTATCGAAGAATCCCCACGCTCGCGCAAGGTGATAATAGTCCTGAAGGATTTGAATGGATTAATTGCACAGATTCGGATAATAGTGTTTTGTCCTTTATTAGAAAGGGATTGGAATCGAAAGATGACTGTGTTGTGATAGCCAATTTTACTCCTGTGCTTCGTGAGGGCTTCCGTATTGGTGTACCAAACTTAGGCTTTTGGAAGGAAGTTCTGAACACAGATGCAGAGGATTATGGAGGTCTGGGATTCGGTAATAGTGGTGGCGTTGAGGGTGATTCAGTTGAATGGGACGGACGTCCGCATTCTATTAAAATTCAACTTCCTCCTCTTTCGATGAGCGTATTTCGCCTTCACAATTAAATTTTATATATTATTTAACTTCAATATTAGTTTAACATGTCAAATTTCGATGAGTCATTAAAACATCTAGAGAGCCGTATCGCTTATTTGGATAAGCACGTAGAGGAACAAGATTCCGAGATATTCAAGCTTTCACAACGCATCGACTCGATCATCAAAATATCCAAAGATCAAAAGGCGCAGATTTTGGCTATTCTCGAGCTTGGTTCAGAAAGCTCCAGCGGTACGCCCACTGATGAAAAACCTCCGCATTACTAGATTTCGGATCATCTTTGTACTTATAAAGATTGCGGTATAGGAGATTTTCCCTCCGAAGACGGTTGTCTTTGCCATTTTTGCCGTTTTATCTACGGATATGAATTGGAAAAAAGTCCGCGAGTTTGAAGAAATTATTTACGAGAAATTTGATGGCATCGCCAGGGTCACGATTAACCGACCCCACCGGCGTAACGCATTCACTCCGGATACAGTAGCGGAGATGATTGAAGCGTTTACGGACGCGAAAGAGGATGTCTCCATTGGTGTAGTGCTACTAACAGGAATGAATCCACAAAGTGACGGTAAGTTTGCTTTCTGTTCTGGCGGAGATCAAAAGATACGTGGGCATAAAGCGGGCGGCTATATAGGTAAAGACGGAGTGCCTCGATTGAACGTGCTTGATTTACAAAAGCTTATCCGTTCCATGCCTAAGGTGGTAATTGCTTTGGTCGCGGGTTATGCCATCGGAGGAGGGCAGGTCCTGCACGTGGTTTGTGATCTCACGATTGCCGCTGATAATGCAGTATTCGGACAGACTGGACCAAAGGTAGGCAGTTTTGACGGTGGTTTTGGAGCTAGCTACCTAGCCCGTATTGTTGGTCAGAAAAAAGCGCGTGAAATTTGGTATCTCTGTCGCCAATATAACGCAGAGGAAGCTCTCGAAATTGGCTTGGTAAATAAAGTTGTTCCATACGAAGAGCTCGAGTCCGAAGGTGTGCGATGGGCCACTGAGGTGCTCCAGCACAGTCCGCTGTCGATTCGCTGCCTAAAAGCTGCCTTTAATGCTGACGTCGATGGTCAGCAAGGCCTGCAAGAACTTGCAGGTAACGCGACTTTGCTTTACTACTTGACCGAAGAAGGAGAAGAAGGTCGCAAAGCTTGGAATGAAAAACGCTCACCAGATTTCAAGCAATACCCTTGGCTGCCCTAAAATTGTAATTATGAATTTAGCGCCGGTAATTATACGATTATAATATGATTTCTTTCGTCCACAAGTGTTTGGCTCTGGTCCTCCCATTGATTATTATAAAGGTATGCGCTCAGTCGCAGCTTTTAGCTGAGCACGGTGACGAATTTACTGTCCTCACTTACAATGTGGAGAATCTTTTTGATCTCGATGGACTCTCAATGTTTAGTGACTATGAGCAGGACATCCAAACGGATCCATTTGGATACAGTCGGGCGAAATTACTGACTAAGCTCGAAACAATCGCCTCAGTTCTAAAGACTGTTAATGGAGGCGCCGGACCAGAGCTTATTTTTTTCCAAGAGCTAGAGGCTGATCTTACACCGCATAATTCCATCATAGATGTAGATGATTTTTTAGAAAAGTATGCTCACATAACTGTATCTGAAATGCTCGGAGATGCTTGGCAACAGACATACGCAGGCTTTCCTGTTGAGTTATGGCTAGCCAAGGCTCTGGCAGAGAGTGGAATGATTGGATACGAGGTCGCTACCTCGCCTTCTAGAGGCCTTGAGTCCAAAATCGCGCATACTAACGCTATTTTTTCTCGGTTTCCTCTAAATGGAGTGCGTCTACATCCACTGGAGCAAGCGCGTGATATAATAGAGGCCGAAATTCGAATCAACGGACACCCGCTCATCGTATTCGTAAATCACTGGAAATCTGGCGCCTCAAATCCTAAACGTGAGCCCATCCGTGTAAAAAATGCCGAAGTCTTACGCAGCCTAATTGATGATCGCTTAGATGTAGACCCGATGTCTGATATTATTGTATTGGGGGATCTCAATTCGCACTATAATCATTCCAGTCTTTATCCAGATATGCAGACTGGTATAAATGATGTCCTTGAATCTTCAGGATGCGAAAGTTTTATAGAAAACGACCTTTATAATTTGTGGTATGAGTTGCCAGCGCAAGAGCGTTACGCCGAAGTCTGGCGTGGTCATATCGGCACGCTCATGCACATAATACTTACGCCCGGACTCTACGATGAAAGAGGTATTAGCTATATAGATGGTAGTTTTCGTCAGCTTATACTGCCTGGCATTAACGCGGATGCAATTGGTCGCCCACTAAAGTGGCATTTCGCGGGTGAGGCTGGAGGCGGTGCATCGGATCACTTTCCTATTTATGCGCGCTTTACGATTATGCCATTTGAGAAAAAGGGCACTCTTAGTGAAGGTAATGACACGCTCGATTACGAGCCTGCTCTTAACGTTTCTAATTATTCAGGAACACTTAATTTGCCGGATGGGGCATTTCTTAATAAATTAAGTGACACAGAATTGTCTGGCTATGTAGCGAATCTCTTCGAGGTAGAAGCTACAATTTTAGGCATTGATCCACTGCGCATCAAAGTAAGGGACCGCGTATGGCCAGCTTATTATACCGATCAGAGCCTGATTAGAGAGGGTGGTTTACTTGATTTAATAGGGGCAGGTGAATCTAGATTAGTTGTACAACCCAACTTCTATAAAGGGAACAGCCAGCTTGTGGTTGAAGCTATACTACCAGAGTAAATACCACGCTTGCGCCCGATTAGGAAATCACTCAAGTTCCTCGGCTTTCTATGAGTAAAAAGTTCTATATCACCACAGCAATCGACTACGCTAATGGCTCACCGCACCTCGGTCACGCCTACGAAAAAGTTCTCACGGACATTGTAGCTCGTTTTCGTCGTTTGATGGGAGATGATGTCAAATTTCTTACTGGCCTAGATGAGCATGGCCAAAAAGTCCAGATGTCTGCCCAAAAGCAGGGCGTACCTGAGATTGAAGTCTGCGACCGTCTTGCAGATGAGTTTCGGGGTCTCTGTGCTGCGCTCCAGATTTCAAACGATGACTACATTCGAACTACTGAGGTGCGCCACAAAGCAACTGTGCAAGGTATCTTACAGGAACTCTACGATAAGGGGGAGATCTATAAGGCTGACTATAATGGTTTCTATAGCGTGAGGCAGGAGCAATTTGTCACCGAAAAAGAAAAAGTCGGTGGTGAGTGGCCCTCCATATATGGCGAGGTGACTGAGGTCACCGAGACAAATTACTTCTTCAAGCTAGCACAGTACCGTGAATGGCTTGTGGAGGAGATTAAAACAAATGATAAAATGATCTACCCGCGCTTTCGCAGTGCGGATGTACTTCAATTTCTCAAAGAGCCACTCAACGACCTCTGCATTTCACGCCCTAAAGAGCGCCTAGAATGGGGTATTGAGTTGCCCTTCGATCGCGATTTTGTAACTTATGTTTGGTTCGATGCACTTGTGAATTATTTGACAGCAGCTGGGTACGGTACTGCAGAGTTCGAGAAATACTGGCCTGCTGACTATCATGTAATTGGTAAAGACATTCTTGTGCCTCCACACGCTGTTTACTGGCCGATCATGCTCAAGGCGCTTGATATACAGTTACCTAGGCACTTTCTTGTTCATGGATGGTGGCTAAGTTCTGGTACAAAAATGTCTAAGAGCACGGGCGAAGTCGTCAATCCCCTCGATTTGATTGAGCAGTTCGGCGCGGACGCCTTTCGCTACTTTGTTACACGAGAGATGAATGTAGGGCAAGATTCGGAGTTCTCGCTGGAGCTCTTTATGAGCCGTTATAACAGCGACTTAGCCAACGACCTTGGTAATTTGGTCAGTCGCCTTCTTAATATGGGTAGCCGTTACACTGGTGGTAAAGTACCTGCCGCAGAAATAGAAGAATCTCCCGAGGCGGAGCTTAAACAGCTTTGGGCAGATATTCAGAAGGAACTTATTCCACTTTTTGAGGATTTCCAGTTCCATAAAGCGATAGACCGCATCTTTAGTTTTATATCTGGAATTAACCGCTACACTGAGGCTCGCGCCCCTTGGAAGCTCGCAAAGTCTGAATCTACCGAGGATCAGTTGGCTCTACATACTTCGCTAGCTACGATGGCTGAAGCTTTACGCCTCGCAGTCGTCATGCTTACACCTATTATGCCTGAGATTTCAGATAAAATCCGCGGCCTACTTGGCGCAGATAATTTTGACCTAATTAAAGGGCAGTTAGAGTGGGGTACTAGTCTAACTGGCAAAGATCTTGGTGAAAAAACTATCCTTTTCCCTCGGGCAGAGAGAACGTAGAGTATTCAATCATTTACTGTAATTTATTATCACTTTTCTGAATCATGCAAAAAACTGCCCTTCTATCTGTTAGTGATAAATCTGGTCTCGTGCCCTTTGCTAAAGCTTTAGTCGAACAGTACGGTTACCGTCTTCTCTCGACTGGCGGCACTGCAAAGCTACTGGAAAAAGAGGGTATCCCTGTTACTGAGGTAAGTAAGTATACAGGCTTTCCAGAAATGATGGAGGGCAGGGTAAAGACTCTACACCCAAAAATTCACGGTGGCTTGCTAGCACGACGTGATAAGGAAGAGCATATGGGCGCTGCTGTAGAACATGGCATCGATATGATTGACCTTGTCGTCGTGAACTTGTATCCTTTCGAGGAAACTGTATCGAAGTCCGAAGTCACATTTGAGCTCGCTGTAGAGAACATTGATATCGGTGGTCCCTCGATGCTGCGTTCGGCTGCCAAAAATCACGCGTCTGTTTGCGTCGTTGTTGATACAGCTGATTACGATCGTGTCCTCGCATCTATGGGAAGTGAATCAGCTATGATCAAGCTGCGACTTGAGCTAGCGGTAAAGGTTTTTGAGCGTACCTCTAATTATGACAGTGCTATTGCTAGTTATTTAAAAGACCAAGCTGCGGATGAAGACAGCGTATCTGATCCTACTGCTATTTCTGGTATTCCCACTGAGCTGAACATCCAACTTAGTCAGGCCAAGAGTCTACGTTACGGCGAGAATCCACACCAAAGATCCGCTCTTTTTGGTAGCTTCTTAGATTGCTTTGAGCAGCTTCAAGGAAAGGAGTTAAGCTTTAATAATATTATAGATATAACTGCAGCTACCTACCTAATCAATGAGTTCAAGAAGCCAACTGTAGCTATTCTTAAACACACAAACCCATGCGGTGTGGCTTCTTCTGAAACACTTGTCGATGCTTGGCAGCAAGCCTTTGAGACGGACAAACAGGCGCCCTTTGGCGGTATTATCGTAGTTAACCAAACGATGGACTCAGACCTTGCTTGTATTGTTAGCAAGATTTTCTGTGAAGTAATCATTGCGCCAGGATTTACGGATGCGGCGCGTGAAATTTTTAAAAAGAAGAAGAATCTACGGCTTATGATTGTCAAAGATGATCTTCCTGTAGACTCTCTGCAAGAGATTCGTTCAGTGCTTGGCGGGATACTCGTGCAGGACCGCGATATCACACCCGATCTACCTAGCGAATGGAAAATTGTTTCTAAACGTCAGCCCACAGAGGATGAAATGCGCGCTTTAATATTTGGTTGGAATGTAGTCAAACACGTCAAGTCAAACGCTATTGTATATGCTGGTTGCGAGCGTACACTCGGTGTTGGTGCCGGACAGATGTCACGTGTAGATAGCTCCCGAATTGCTGTCTGGAAAGCTGGTGAAGCCGGTCTTTCATTGGACGGTTCTATTGTCGCATCTGACGCCTTTTTCCCTTTCGCAGATGGGCTTATTGCAGCTGCCGAGGCTGGTGCTATCGCCGCGATTCAACCTGGTGGGTCTGTTCGAGACGAAGAAGTTATTACAGCTGCTGATGAACGTGATATGGTAATGGTCTTTACTAATAAGCGACACTTCAAACACTAGGAAGGCGTAGTTTGATCCCCCTTTTCTTGTTCGAGCGCTAGCGAACAAACTGTATCTAGCGATATTTGTATTTGTACTGTGTCTATGAATATTTAGCGCTGCCGATTCCACTTTTCACTCGAAAATCGATTTTTTTCCTCTTCTAAATGTCGGATAAAAGATGCTGATTTAATGTCATTGAAAATGGTGTTTGGTAGGTTGAGTGTTTTAGAAAGCTGATCAATGAGTTGTGCTTGAAAGGTAGTATAATCAAATTTATCTGGTAGTGATCCGCGGTCGATCGAGCCTTGTATGAGCAGACCGTTACGACCTCGCTTCATGGCCGCACCAGCAATCTTTCGTCCATCTGGGCGGAGGACATCGTTTGCTGATGGAGAGATAAAGCACTGAGACAACAGAGGTACCTCTATCTTTGGGGTAGCGCATGATTTAGGGCATGGGGATAGGTATGCCTTAATATCAAAACTTCCTAGCGCTAGTAGGATAGCTCTGTGAACATTTTCATAGAGTTTTGTGGCAGGAATCTGCACGCAAGGGACAGTAGCGTGTATGGTTATTGCGTAGGTCCAATCGTTGCGGTGGTCGACGATGCCCCCTCCGCTTAATCGGCGGCATATTACGAGATCCTTACCAATAAATTTTCGGACCGCTTCGTAGGTCTGAGCGTATCCGAATGTTGCTGCCGATTCGAGCCATCCATAGTGCCTAAAAGTGGCGATACCTTCTGGGATACTTGTAAGCATCGCCGCATCGATGGCCATATTCGTAACCGCTTTTTCGACTGCATTAGGCAGGGTGATGAGCATTAGGCGTTTAATGGTTCGATATGAGTGAGCTCTTCGAGTTGAGCATCGAAGCTCACAGGTTTTGTTTTTAGCTTCGAGACAATTGGGTGCAGATTAAAGGTAAGATTTGCGGGGCGTCCGGCAAGACTGGGATTATTAAATAAGGAACTAGCCTCGATCTTATCCAGCGGTAAGCCGAAGTGTTTTAGTATGCGCTGGCCCATTTCGAATCGGTTGAGTATTTCGCTACCTGCCCAGTGAAAGATTCCATGTAGGTCTCGGCGTTCGGAGAGCTCTAGAAGTACCTCCGCGACATTGGACGCAGAGCAAGGCTGGCGAATTTCATCGGTAAAAAGTTTTGGCCGCTCACCCGAATGAATCGAAGCAATCAGCTTCTCATGTATACTGCGCTGACCGCTAGGACTATTCCCCATGAGAATGGGAATGCGAAGAACGATAGGATCTTCGGGATTATCCTTAAGCACGGCTTTTTCGGACAAGAGCTTGGTGCGAGCATAAAGATTAGTTGGGTTGGGCATATCGGTCGATCGGTAGGGATTAGAATTCTGTCCGTCGAATACCATATCAGTGGAAAGATGAAGTAGGCGTGCTCCCAAATGTGTGGAGAGCTGCGCGAGTGTGCTGGGTAGGGAAACGTTGACCTTCTCAGCGAGTTTTGGGTTAGTTTCCACTAATATTGGGTCTGAGATAGCGGCGCAGTTCACTATCACGTCTGGCCATAGCTCGAGACAAAGCGCTTTCAGGGGCTCAGCTTGAGTGATATCCATCTGGAGGACCCTTGAAAGTCCTCTAGCCTTGGGAAGATTATTATTGTAGAGCGCAGTGACGGAGTGTCCCCTTCGGACTGCGGCCATTGCATATGCGTTACCCAGTAGTCCTGATGCGCCTGTAATTAGAATCTTCATAATACTTTAGTGAGTGTTTTGTTGCAATCACGCTAAAGCGAGGCAAGTTCAAAGCTTATTTTAATGAAATACGCTGAACTTGCGAATGCTGGTGTGCATCTACAACCGGTCTATGAGCCCGGAAAATCTATAGAGTCTGTCGCTCGGGAGCATGGGTTGAATCCTGCTCAAATAGCCAAGCTTGCCTCCAACGAAAATCCATATGGCCCTTCCCCGAAGGCGCTCGAGGCAGCACAGGTGGCAATAAAACAAGCGCATATATATCCCGACGGAGCCTGTCTGGAGCTACGTAGTGCGATTGCTAAAGTGCGCGCAATAGACAAAGGAGCAATTATCGTGGGTAATGGGTCCAATGAGATTATCGAGCTACTCGGACATGTATTCTTACGGCCTGGCCTAGAAGTAGTCATGGGTAGTCAAGCCTTTGTAGTTTACAAATTAGTTACGAAACTATTTGGAGCAACACCAGTTGAGGTTCCGATGTATAATTACGGCCATGATTTGAAAGCTATGCGTGCTGCGGTTACCTCGAATACGCGTCTCCTTTTTGTTGCAAGTCCAAATAATCCTACTGGTGTGGCGAATAAAGAAGCAGACTTAATTAGTCTTGCAGAGTCACTACCAGAGCACGTCATACTCTGTTTGGACGAAGCCTATGCTGAATATTTGGAGACGGCCCCCAATCTATGTGCACTCATAGAGGCGGGAAGAAAAATTATTTGCTTACGTACTTTTTCCAAGATCTACGGCCTAGGCGGCTTGCGTATAGGATATGGATATGGTGATTTAGAACTCATTAGCTTACTGCAGCGTGTGAGGCAACCCTTCAACGTAAACTCTGCTGCGCAAGCAGCAGCGATCGCTTCATTGGAAGATCATGATTTCGTTAAACGCTGCATACTCGCCAACAACGAAGGTAGAAGACAACTAGCGGATGGCATGCAGACACTCGGCTATACGACGGTAGGAGGTGAAGCGAATTTTGTCCTCTCTAATGTGGGGGATGGCAATTGGTTTTTCCTAGAATTACAAAAACGTGGGATCATAGTAAGGCCGTTAGCATCGTATGGTATGCCTGCCTACGTCAGAATCACTATTGGCACAGACTTGGAGAATAAAATCTTATTAAATGCTGCAAGTGAAGTGGCTAAAAGTAGGAAGGAAAATTTTTAAGATGTTAGATGTTTGGATACATTTTGGGATCTCGATGGCAGCTTTCATCCTATTACTTACCCTACACTCGTTTTTAGTCATGTGCGAGATCAGCATGGTTAAATTTCGCTATCGCAAGCCAAGTGAAGAGCAGTTAAGCGATATAAAGCAGTTACCTGGACTGGCAAAGTTGATCGATAAGAGTGACCAAACTGGAAGAGTTGTGCGCTTTAGTAAGACACTCTGCACCGTTGCAACTGGATTACTGCTTGTGCCTCTAGTTAAAAATTCTTTTCTTCTCTTCGGGGAAAAGACATTTCCGGATAGTTGGTTGATAGTGTTGCCAACTTTTGTTTTGGCGGTTTCGGTACATTTCTTTTTTGCGGAAATTTTTCCTCGTGGATTGGCTATGCGTGATGCCTCTATTGCTATACGTCGCTCTTATCGAGTTCTACTATTTTTTCAGTTTCTAACTCTTCCCGTTATGCTTTTTTTAAGGGTGTTCAAGAGGAGACTCTACCAACGACTGGGGGTGGATGTTGATGATGAACTTAACCCTCTAGATGTAGATGTACAGATTCGTGCTATGGGAGAAGATAGTAGTCAAATCTCGGGAACATTGCGTAAGATAGTCGACCGAACCCTACAGATGCATGAGTTAGTGGTTCATGACATATTATTACCACGCAGTCAGGTAGTGATCTATGATTTAAATTTAGGTTTTGAAGAGAATCTAGAAGTAATGAAGGCGGCTGGCCACACCAGGTTTCCTCTTTGTCGTGGCGATCTAGACCAATGTTTGGGTCTCATCCACATAAAAGATATTTTTTGCTCTTCAGATTTAGCTACGGAGGCTGATTTAATGAAGCTGAAGCGAGAAGTTTCTATTTTTCCTTTAGAAATACCACTCGAGGAAGTCTTAGAGCGAATGCTAAGAGCTAAGTTTCATATGGCATTAGCTGTCGACAATTTTGGTGGCATCGTCGGGGTGATTACTCTTGAGAGTGTCTTGGAAGAACTCGTAGGAGAAATTCAAGATGAGTTTGATGCAGAAGAAAAGCAGATCGTGCCCATTAACGGTGACCGATTTCGTATCTCAGGCCTAACACTAATTCACGATATCGAGGAAACCCTTGAAATTGAGATTAACAGTGAGGAGGTTTCGACTTTTGGAGGACTCATCACTCGAGAGCTCGGGCATATTCCGAAGCGTGGTGAGCGTTTAAGCTGTCACGGTATGGACATTATAGTCTATGAGGTCGATGACCGAAGAGTCATAGCAGCCTTGGTTAGAGTAATTGGATCTCGAGCTTAGTAAGCTAGAACTGGACTGCTTGGGAGCGTTCCCTAAGAATTGATCCGAGTTGGAACAATAAGCTCTCACGATTTTCAGCAAAAATATAACGGTCGCTCCCTAGCTTTTTGTAGGCCTCAGATAAGAGAATAGTGTCCGGTCTGCGCATAAGTAAATATCGCGTGAGGAGATCATATAAATCTTCAGTATTACCTGACGCTAAATTAGAGCGGATTAACTCGGAGAGTATAGCCTGGCTGGAAGGGGATCTCTGATACGCGATCGATAGGATTTTTCGGGATTGATGATGTTGGCTTATGTTTGTAAAGCGTTTAGCCACTGCAATATAAGTTTCCTGTCGAGATGGATCATTTAAAAAATCTTTAAGATATATTTCGCCTAAATCAGGGCGGCCTATTCCGTAAGAGGCAACTGCACGTAGTGCATTAAAAATGCCCCATTTTTGAGTGATCCAATCAGGGCGCTCATTGAGTAGCTCTTCGGAAAAATCAAGAGCACCTTGAAAATCTTTGTCTACTAGGTGTGACTCAATTAATAGCAGGGCAAATGCATCAATATTTAACTCATTTTCTAGAGACTCCTCGTATGAGCGACGAGCCAAGGCGATGTTACCCGTTTCAGCTGCAAAGTTAGCCAATATTTGTAAGGCAGGCTCATCGTCTTTAAATTGCTTTAGCATTAACTGGGCTTCGCGCTGTACGAGTTCGTCTTCACCGGACTTTTCGTAGATATAAAGTAATTCTACACGGGCAGCCGCACTGAGCGGATTACTCACATTTCGGAGCATCGCGTATCGGCGCGCTTTATCTAGCTCACCCGATTCGCGGTAATAGCGACTTAGTTTCATTAGTAGAGGTTCTGAGCCTGGAAATCGGACGACTGATTGCTCTAGCTTTGATAAAGCAGCGATGCGGTTACCGCGGTCCCAGCTAATTTGAGCAGAAAGTAGTATGCCATCTACGGCTTCAATTAGTTTATAATTGATCAGATAGTCATCTGCACGATCATAGTTACCGCGCAGATAGTTCGCATTAGCTGCCCCGAAAGCCAGCGTACGATTTATGTCATTTAGATCTGGTTCATTTGGTAGATATTTATCTCCTATAGTTTGAATTGCTTCATCCATCTGGTAGCGAAGCAGCAGACGTAGCGTTTGTTGTATGTATTCTACGTCTTCTATCCCACCTAAGTCCAAGCCTTTGATCAGTAGATCAGCGGCTACATCATGACGCTTAAGAGCAAATTCGTAGAATTCAGATAAAACTCGACGGCCCTCAAGATTAGAAGGCGCACGACTTACACCTAGGCGCAATAAACGCAGTGCGACTGGATAGTTCTTATCTTCCACTGCAGCCAGACCTTTTTTAACGTGATAGTTACCCATTTCGACTCGATGATCGGCGAGGCCAAAAGGGAGCAATGTAAGCATTTTAGAGTAAGAAACTTCATTAAATTCTTTGTTATACTTAAAGTGGAAATAGAAGGCACCTGCCATAGAAAACCAGCCTAGGAGACCAACTAATATCATGCTGGCAAGTAAGCGGCCCCAGCAGATGGTGATTTTAATGCGACCATCTACACCGAAATGTTGCACAGCAAAGCCATAAAGAATTTTTTTTTCGCGTGACATGGTTCTATCTTAAGTCGTTTACCTATTCTGAAGTTGCATCAAATTGCAACACGTTTAAATTTTAATAATGTTATCAATGTATTTCATACATTATGTAACTAAATCAAGCAATACTATCTAGTACGTTTGTAGATTCTTTTTAGTTGCATTTATTACTTATGAATAGTTAGTAATAGAGATGTATTTTTGTATACTAATTTGTTAACAAATGCTCCTCTAAGATACTGTAAATACTCCTTACAAAACAAAAAATGTTTTCGCATTATTTAAATAAACACAGACGCACACGAGAATTAGCGCTAATTATTGCTAATCTATTTACTCTGTGTCTTTTACAGGCATCTCCTCTTATTTCAATAGGAGATAACGCAGAAATTTACTTTGATGGCAGTTCCACCGCTCGCTGGACCTCTAATGTCTTCCTCACTGACAAAAATGAAGTAGATGACTTTCTCTACTTGTTATCCCCAGGCTTTGAATTTAATTTAGGGCGGGATTCTTCTAACGCGGATCTTAGCATTCTAACTCGTTATGATATTATACGGTATAATGACCTTACGGAGTTAGATGTGGAGCTCTTGCACGTAAAACTACGTGGTGCTTACAAATCAAGCCGCCTTGAGCTAACCGTGTCGGCTAGTTACGATGAGCAGAAATCGAACTCAGGTGACATCCAAATTATAGACGATCTTATTGAGAGTACTCTAACAAATAGGGAAGTTAAAGGCGAGTACCAGCTCTCCCCTAAGTTTAGTTTCGGCGCTGGTGCTAATTACTTTGAAACAGAATATACTGGCGAATTCGAAGGGCAATTGACTGACCAACACAGAGCAACTATTCCTTTAGATATTTTTTATGAGATAAGCCCAAAACTGGATTTAAGTCTTGGTTACAAATACACAGATACCGAAATAGGTGCACTCAATCCTAGAGAGATCAGTTATATAGATCCGTCCAGTAAAGATGAATTTCTAATTAATCTTAAAAGTAATGCTTACAATAGAGAAAGCCATTTCTTTAATATAGGTGCTCGAGGTAGTCTACTTCCTAAACTGACTGGTTACTTTAGGCTTGGTTACAGTAAACGAGAATCAGGAACACGCTTAGATAGTAGGAGCAAGGTACTTGATGGTGCGAATATAGACCCTGATATAATTAATTACAGTGAGGAAACAACTTTAGGCGTGGATGCCGATTTGTACTGGCTGATGACTCCTAAGCTATCAACGCGTTTCGGACTCTCTCGCGATTTTGGCTTAGGTAGTGACGGTGCACCTACTAGAGAGAGTTCGGTAAGTACCTCTACTAATCTCTCCTTGAGTAATAATTGGACAGCAAGCGCTAACCTAATGTACACGCAGCGTGATTACACTCGCCGAGATCGGGAAGACGACAAGTATTCTGCAGGTATACGTGTATTTTACTTGCCGAATAGGTTTTGGCAATTCAGCGGAGGGTATAATTTCACCGATAGCGAGTCAACGGGCGATGATGCTGGTAATAGTTATGACGCTCATATGGTCGATTTTAATGCGTCACTGAGGTACTGATTCTCATAATCTTTACTTAATAAGTGGGTTGTAAAATACCTACTTCAAGGCTTTTTTAAGTTATGAAACTTTTTCAAACATCACTAGCGAGTATTCTATTTATACTGTGTAGCTTTGCTAATGCTCAGGATATTAGTTCCTCAGTCTCAGGATCTAGCGGCAGTCCCAATAATCAAAACTACTCTTCCTCATCTAACGGTTCTAGCGGAATTGGTATAGTTGTAGGGGAAAATTATATCCTAAAACCATCGGACGTTATTTCCGTAGAAGTCTACCAAGAGGGTGATCTAGAAAAGTCTGTCCGTGTTGAAGGTGACGGATCTGTAGCACTTGCTTTGATAGGAAAGGTAAAAGTTGCAGGTATGACCGTTGCCGAGGCTCAATCGCTGATTACAGATTTGTATAATCGCGACTACATCGTGGACCCCCAAGTTTCACTTTTAGTGGTTCAGTTTTCTCCCAAGATAATCCATATTCTCGGGTCCGTTAACAGTCCAGGCGTAGTTGAAATTCCTCCAGATCGCGATCTTTCTCTTACGGAAGCGATTGCTGGTGTGCGTGGAGTTAGTCGACTTGGAAATCCTAAATCAGTTACCATTAAAAGGGTCGACTCGGACGGTAGGGCTCGGCAGATGGAAGTTAATTTTAGCCGTATAGTTTCTGACCCGAATGTGAAGGATATTATTTTACAAGAAGGTGACACCGTATGGGTCCCTGAGCGTATAATATAATTGATATAAATACCCGAGATGAAGAATGATTATGTAAGAGGCGGGCAAGACCCTAATACTGGAGGCTATGGGGGCTACGGTAGTGGAGGCTATGGGGGCTACGGTAGTGGAGGCTATGGTGCTTACGGCAGCGGCAGTTACGGTAGCTATGGCTATGGCTATGGTGGTGGTGGTGGTGGGAATGGCCCCACACGCTCGTTCAAAGACTATGTGCAAATTTTCCAGGAGCGTATATGGTACTTGGTAGTAGCCTTTTTCATCATCTTTTCAGGCTCTATTCTCTATACATTTAATAAGACTAAGGTCTACACCGCGGTCGCACAGGTACAGCTATTTCGAGATGATAGTTCCGCCCTAGGTAATACTGTCGAAATGGAACAGAACCAGATTCGTACGGCTGAAGACTTAAATACGCAGATTAGTTTACTTGAAAGTATAACAATAATTCAGGCTGTAGAGCAACGCATGCAAGAAGATTTGCGCGCGCGCTTTATGGCACCCTACGCAGACGCCTTTAGCTTAAGTGGACCCTTGACTCCGACTGAGATCTTAATGCGTAATCGTAAAATACAGCCACGGCGTATGAGTTTAATGATAGGTGTCGCTTTTTCGCACCCAGATCCAATGATAGCATCTGAAATTGCCAATTTCTTCGCGAATGAGTTTATAGACTATAATTTAAAACTTAATATCGATGCTTCGATGAAGGCGGTTGAAGACCTTCGAATTCGCGCTGATCAGCAGAAAGATCGAGTCGAAGAGTTAGATCTTAAATTGTCTGAATATCGTGAGGCAAATAATGCAGTTTCTTTGGATAACCAAGAAAATATAGCAGGAGTACAATTGGCTAGGTTAAATGAAATAAAACTTACGAATAAAAATGTTTATGATCAGTTAGAGACTAAGTGGAATTTGATCGATTCTTACAGGCGAGAGGGAAGAAATCTGTGGGAACTTTCTTTTGTAGCAGACCAGTTACGTGTGTCTGGCCTATTAGAACGTATATCTAGCACGCGTATTCAGATATCGTCACTTAGTAAGCGCTACCGTGAAAAGCACCCTGCTATGATTCAAGTTCTGCAAACACTTCAGGAAGCGGAACTAGAATTAGAAAACGCAGTCAAAAACGCTGTTGATAAAACCTACGCAGGCTTTACGGAAGCTAAAAGTAATTTCGAAGTATCTAGCAGACGTTTGGCTGAGAAAGAAAAAGAACTCATTGACCTAAGTAAGACTCGAGTGGAATACAGC
>CAJWHF010000018.1 GCA_913041275.1 uncultured Opitutia bacterium | reverse complement strand
ACTTATCTCCCGGTTCTGATCCTCAGACTGTAGAACAAGCCTTATATGCCTTTACCGACTGTGAGCTTTCTGTGTCGACGAATATCTGCGTGATTGAGAATGACCGTCCACATTTTTTCTCAGCTCAAGATTTGCTCTATTTAGCTACAGAAAAAACACGTAATCTTCTCAAGCTTGAGCTTGATATTCAGTTAAAAGAACTCGATGAAAAGTGGCATTTTAGCTCGCTTGAAAAAATATTTATCGAAAAGCGGATTTACCGCCGTATTGAGGAAGAAGAGACGTGGGATGCGGTTATTTCCACTGTTGAAAAAGGACTTAAACCATACAAAAATATATTTAAACGCGATATCTCACGCGACGATATTACTCGGCTACTTGAAATCAAAATCAAACGAATTTCAAAGTTTGATGTACTAAAAGCGGATGAATTAATTCGTGCTTTAGACGAAGAGATTAAGATTACTAAGAGACATCTCAAATCTTTAACTAAATATGCGATCAGGTGGTTTACCGATTTAAAGAAAAAATTCGGAAAGGGTCGTGAACGTAAGACTGTGCTGACTTCATTTGAGAAGGTTGTCGCGCAAGACGTGGTAATAGCCAACCAGACGCTTTATGTTGATAGGAAGGAAGGCTTTGCAGGAATAGGGATGAAAAAAGACGAGGCTATTGGTAAATGTTCCAGTTTGGATGATGTAATCGCGATCAACCAAGCCGGAAAGCTGATAGTAAGTAAGGTCAGTGAGAAAGCATTCTTTGGTAAGGATATTCTCTATATTAATACCTTCAATCGAACGGAGCCGAACGCATTAACTTACTGCATGGTATACCGTGATGGAAAATCTGGTGCTACATTTGCGAAGCATTTTACAACAGGTGGTATGACTCGTGACAAAGAGTATGATTTGACTAAGGGTAAGCCAGGTTCACGTGTATTTTACATTTCCTGCTATCGAACTAGTGCAGAACAGTCCGATGCAGTTAAGGTTAACCTAAAACCAGTACCTCGCCTTCGTAAAACTGAGCTAGAAGTACTTTTTAAGAATTATACAGTACGTGGTCGTAGTTCCGGCGGTAATATTATTACTAAGAACTCCGTACGTAATGTTGTGCGTATGACTAAGGCAGCACGAGAAGAGGCGGATTTAGAAGACCTCGCCTAACTTCTCTATTTTGCAGTATGAGTAAGTTTGAATTCTATATGTGCGAAGCTTTTTAATAGTTATACTGTTGTGCACGTTCTATTCCGCTTCAGTCCATTTGTCATGCTCTTTAATTAAATCTATTAGGCGGTCAAGTGCCTCGAAAGAAGAAACATTATATTTCACACATTCCTTTCCCACGTATAGGTTAATTTTACCAGGCGCGCCTCCAACATACCCAAAGTCGGCGTCGGCCATTTCGCCTGGTCCATTGACTATACAACCCATTATAGCAATCGTTACACCTTTTAGGTGCCCTGTACGGCTTCGAATTTCTTTAGTTACGCTTTGCAAATCAAAGAGTGTACGTCCGCAGCTTGGGCAAGCCACGAATTCTGTTTTACTGATACGAGCTCGTGCACCCTGCAATATATTATAAGCGAGAATTGTGGCTTTTTTTAGGTCTGGTTCGGTCTCTATACTTATCGCGTCTCCAATGCCGTCAGCGAGTAAGGCACCGCTTAGTATACTGCTCTCTAATAGTCGATCGGAGAAATAGTCGTTAGGGTAGAGCGTGTTATTAGCTGTGTTTCGGATCCATATCGGTGCTTCAGGTACAAAACTATTAGCGGTTTCTGACAAATCGCGGTAGCTTCCTAGCGAGTGGGAGCAAGCAGTAGGGGCGCTACAGGTTAAAATAAGGTTTCCACTACCCATTGGTTTGAGCTGTGCGCCAATTTCATCGCGCAAATCTTCTGCTGTGCAGTCGATAGCGCAGTTGAAACCTTGCGTTCTACAGAATTGTAGAAGGCTCGCGCAATAGTAGGAATCCTGTCTTGGGATCTGTTGGAGTAGAGTTATCCTGGCTAGCCCGTCTTTAGGCCATTCCAGTGTTTCTAGGTCTGCGATATCAACGGCTGCACTAAGTTCTAATACGAAGAACTTTACTACACTGTGAAGTGCTTCATAAAGAAAGATAAAGTGCTGCAAATCTTCGGGGCGGCGAATTGTAAGCTGTAGTCCCTCTATATTATTCTCTTTAAGCTGCATCTGAGTGGCGCAGACTTCTTGTATTATAAGCTGAGTATCGTTGATTGCGTGAGATGTTTTAACGATTACAGCAGGGGGATAATCGCCGCCGATATTACAATCTTCACCAAGTCCTATGGAGTGATCAAGCCGCTTACTTAAATCAATATGATTAAATGAGCCATTTTGTGTTTTTGCGTCACCAAAAGTTACCTTCTTTTTCCAAAGCGTCATTGCTTTCTTAGCCAGATCCTGAGCAACAGGAATTTCGTAGATCGGATCTTCAGTCAGCGAAACCCTGATCGTATCGCCCAGACCATCGTAGAGCAGACTGCCGATACCTATGGCGCTCTTTACTCTAGCATCTTCACCATCTCCTGCTTCTGTTACACCAAGATGCAGGGGATAATCCATACCTTCTTTGTCCATTCTCGTCACAGCAAGACGATACGCCTCAATCATAACCTTTGGATTGCTAGCTTTCATCGAAAGGCACATGTCGTGAAAATTATGGCTTTGTGCTATTCGTATGAATTCGAGGGCACATTCTACCATGCCCAGCGGTGTATCGCCGTAGCGATTCATAATACGATCTGAAAGTGAACCGTGATTAGTTCCAATGCGCATTGCGCGCCCGAGTTCTTTGCAGCGTAGAATTATGGGACTAACTGCTTCGTGTAATCTTTCTAACTCTTCTGAATAATCAGCGTCGCTATATTCGAGAACAGCAAATTTCTTTTTGTCAGCGTAGTTACCTGGGTTGATGCGAACCTTTTCTACGTGTTTGACTGCCTCCATAGCCGCGGAAGGAAGGAAGTGTATGTCAGCTACAAGTGGTACTTTGCAATTGGCTGCTCGAAGTTTTTTAGATATATCACCTAGAGCAGTCGCAGCTTTCTTATTGGGAGCAGTAATTCTTACAATTTCACAGCCAGCCTCGGCTAAGGCTAGCGTCTGTTTTACTGTGGCCTCAATATCCTGAGTATTTGTGGTAGTCATGGACTGCACACGCAAAGGCTGGTTCCCCCCGACACCTAGATCTCCGATATTGATCCTGCGTGATACGCGCCGCTCGCTCTGATAGCGGGACTTACAGTATTGCATATTAGGTTGATCGGGCATGATAATTACTCTATTTAGAACTGTATGATTCCAGTCAGTATGAAAAGTATTACTTGTGCACAGCCAAAGAGGAAACCGAGTACAGCTCCTAGGCGTTCAATAGTTTTAAATTCTCTTTGAGCGACTTGATTGACGATATTCTCTAGGCGCTCGAGATCAAACGCGGCTATATTGTCATTAATTATGTTCTTGAAGTTAATGGTGCTCTGAAACTCGCTCGCGACCTTCTCTACAAGTGGCTCTGCTTCTTCTTTTATAGAGCTAGCAGCTATGACTTCAAATTTAGCAAGGGTGCTTTCATTGATAAAGCCACCTATCAAGGGGATTGACTTTAATTGTGGCCCGATTCGATTCCACACAATTGTATGTGCAACTTTGTCTAAATGAGGCTTTAGATCAATTTTTCGAATCTCGTTCGAAATTTTATTTTGTTGTAAGATTTCGCGTTCAATAATTTCGGATGCTTCTTCAGCTAATTGTTTTTGACGACGAGGAATGAGGCCCTGCCATTGACAAAATAGTAGGTTTAAAGGATCTCGCGGATGAAATAGCATCTTGATGGCTATCCAATTAGTTAGCCAACCAATTGCAGCAGTAAGAAAGGGGGTGAGTATGAGAAGAGTACTGGTATTCATGGATTTTTGACATCCTTATAAATATCCTCTATAAATGAGCAATGTTAATCGGTTCTAACCAACAGCCTCTGATTAAATGGACTACTCGAGGTCTCTATTGTGAAAAAGGTGATTTTTACATTGATCCTTGTCGGCGTGTGGATCGAGCTTTGATCACTCATGCGCACAGTGATCATGCGCGAGTTGGCATGAAAAGCTATCTGACTGCAGATGCAGGGGTGGGGATTCTAAAAGAACGAATTGGTATTGATTCTTCTATTTCAGGAATTCCTTTCGGTAAACATCAACGTATTGGAGGGGTTATAGTATCCTTTCATCCGGCAGGACACTTGCTCGGATCGGCTCAGATCCGAGTCGAACATCGAGGAGAGGTCTGGGTAGTAACTGGAGATTACAAGATAACGCACGATATTTCGTGCGAAGCTTTTGAGCCGGTACGTTGTCATAACTTGATCACAGAAGCAACCTTTGCGCTACCTGTTTATAGTTGGCCAGACTCGCAGCTTGTCTTCGAGCAGATAAATCAGTGGTGGCTTAATAATCAGGCAGAAGGTCGCTGTTCTGTGCTTTTTGCTTATGCGCTCGGAAAGGCGCAGCGCTTACTCTGCGGGATCGACCATTCGATCGGTCCGATTGGAGTGCATGGTGCTGTTGAGAAGATGCTTCCGTATTACCGTAAGGCTGGTAGAGCTATTCCAGAGGGGCTTTTAAAGGCAAATGCAGAGAATAAAGAAAAGCTAAAAGGAGTAGGGCTAATAATTGCCCCTGGTTCAGTGCAAAATACGCCATGGTTACGAAAGTTCGCTCCTTATTCACTGGCCTTTGCTTCGGGATGGATGGCGATTCGTGGCGCACGTAGAAGAAGAGCGCTTGATCGTGGATTTGTTATTTCCGACCATGTCGATTGGAAGGGCATTTTAAATACGGTAGACAATTCTGGTGCAGAGTGTGTCGGCGTTACCCACGGCTACGCTGATGCTCTTGTTCGTTGGTTAGGAGAAGAGCGAGGATTACGAGCTTATGAAGTCTCTCCAAAATATGCAAAAGATCGACCTGGAGAGGAGGCTGAAAAATGAAAGGCTTTAGTGAACTTTATCTTTCACTGGATGCTTCAAATCGAAAAAATGAGAAGCTTGCAGCCCTGCGAAACTATTTCTCGGTAGTACCACCTGAAGACGGTGCGTGGGCAGTTTTTTTCCTTACAGGTAACCGATTAAAGCGACCAATTCGTATGACAGATTTTCGTAAATGGGCAGGCTTAGCCTGTGGGCAACCGGCTTGGTTAGTGGATGAATGCTACAATCATGTTGGAGATTTAGCGGAGACACTTGCCTTACTTTTATCTGAGCGTAAGCGCTCTATACAAATTCAGGATCGTCCACTTCATCAAGTGGTCCAAGAGGATATCATTCCGCTCAGGGACTTGGGCTTGGAGGAACAACGTGAGCGACTTGAATCAATTTGGGAGCATTTAGATGGAAGTAGCTGTTTCATCTTTAATAAATTAATTACCGGAGGTTTTAGAGTAGGGGTAAGTCAGAGCTTAGTGGCTGCTGCATTAGCTGAGCTCGCAAATGTTGAGCCAGCAATTATGGCACACCGTATGATGGGAATTTGGAAGCCTACGCCCTGCGCTTATAAAGCGCTTTTTACAGGTGCACACTCGGAAGACCAATCTGCAAAGCCATATCCATTTTGCTTATCTTATCCTCTCGATGAGATAGCTCGTAGTAGGCTTGATACTATTTCGAATTGGCAAGTCGAGTGGAAATGGGATGGCATTCGTGCTCAACTTATAAAGCGTGGAAATGAAGTTATTTTATGGTCGCGAGGAGAAGAAATGCTCACAGATCAATTTCCTGAGATTGTTGAAGAAGCAGCAAGTTGGTCAGGTAGCATTGTACTTGACGGGGAACTACTAGCATGGGACCACGATTCACCAGCGCCTTTTTCCGAATTACAGCGTCGTTTAGGGCGAAAGAATGTAAGCGTTAAGATGCGTAATGATGTGCCTGTATTGTTTATGTCATATGATCTATTAGAGTTTGATGGCGTTGACTTTCGTAATAAGAGCACTCAGGAGCGGCGCAGTATACTGCAAAGCTGGTCATCTGGGATATCTTCTAGATACTTTGGAATCTCGCCGCTTATAGATGCGTGTTCGTGGGAGGTGGTATTGCGACTTCGTGAGGAGTCTAGGCGACGCAGAGTAGAAGGAATTATGCTAAAGCGAAAAGAAGCTCCCTATCATTCAGGTAGAAAAAAAGGCGATTGGTGGAAATGGAAAGTAGCGCCCTACACCATAGACGCTATTATGATCTATGCTCAACTAGGGCATGGACGCCGAGCAGGCTTATACACCGATTATACTTTTGCAGTATGGAACGAGGATAGCCTAGTTCCCATTGCTAAGGCCTATTCTGGCTTGAGTGATCTTGATATTCGGAAAGTCGATAGATGGATTCGGCAAAATACGACAGATTCCCACGGACCAGTGCGAGTACTTGAACCTAAGCAAGTCTTTGAAATTGCCTTTGAAGGTATTAATGAGTCAAAGCGTCACAAATCGGGCATTGCTGTTCGTTTTCCACGTATTATTCGTTGGCGTAAAGACAAGTTGCCTAAAGATGCTGATAGTCTTAAGATGGTTCGTTCCTTACTTGCGGTTGACAGTTAGTATTTATTAAACACTTTTCTTGACCAATGTATGGGTTTTTTTACTGTCCCGCATTTTGATAGGCTCATGGTGTAATGGTAGCACAACGGTTTTTGGTACCGTTTGTCGGGGTTCAAATCCCTGTGAGCCTGCCACCTTTAAGTTTGCTCTAATTGCTTTAGGGCATTTTTTTAGCATATTATGCCTCAAGCTATCAAAATTTATGATACAACTTTACGCGATGGTACCCAAGGTGAAGGGATATCTTTTACAGTAGCAGGAAAACTACGTATAGCTGAGAAGCTCGATCAATTCGGTGTAGATTATATAGAAGGTGGATGGCCTGGTTCAAATCCGCGCGATATGGCTTTTTTCAAGGAAGCTCAAAAGCTTGAATTAAAACATGCTAAGATTGCAGCTTTTGGTTCGACGCGACGTGCCAGTCTGAAAGCAAAGGAGGATTCCCAGCTTAAATTACTTCTCGATGCAAATACTTCGATTGTAACTATTTTTGGCAAAACTTGGCTTCTGCATGTCACCGAAATTCTACGCACTACTGCAGAAGAGAACCTAGCTATGATCGAGGACTCGGTTCGTTTTTTAACGGAAAATGGACGTGAAGTTATTTATGATGCAGAACATTTCTTCGACGGTTACATAGATAACCCTGAATATGCTCTAAAGACACTAGAAGCTGCTGAGCGAGGAGGTGCGACAAATTTGACACTCTGCGATACCAATGGCGGTAAACTTGTTAATGAGATTAGAGATATCGTCGCTGATGTCGTATCAAAGTTTTCTAGTACAGCTATTGGTGTACACTGTCATAATGATTCTGGGCTTGGTGTTGCAGTTTCGCTAGCTGGTATCGAATCAGGTGCTAGTTTAGTCCAAGGTACCATTAATGGAATAGGTGAAAGAATTGGTAATGCCAACCTCACGTCAATTATCCCTAACTTAAGTATTAAGATGGGAAAAGATTTAAACTGCGGGGTCAACTTGAGTAAATTGCGTAGTCTTTCGCACTTTGTTGATGAAATGGCTAATAGATCCTCGGATAACGCAGCACCTTTTGTAGGCAATAGTGCATTTGCCCACAAGGGAGGGGTACATGCGGATGCTGCAGTAAAAGTGAAGCATAGCTATGAGCACATAAAACCTGAGTTAGTCGGAAATAGTACCCGTGTTCTCGTCTCTGATATGTCTGGGCGTGGTAGCGTAATGATGAAGGCACAGGAAATAGGACTTGATATTGATGCTCGAGCGCCAGAAGTGAAGAATTTCATAGAGGAGCTCAAGGAATTAGAGTTCAGAGGATACGGCTACGAGGCGGCGGATGCGTCGTTCAAGCTCTTGTTAAACCGATTTATTAACAAAAAAAAGCAGGATTTTGAATTAATAGGGTATCGTGTTTCCGTAGGTCATCAATCTGCACTGGAACGGACTGTGTCCGAAGCTACAGTACAAGTCAAAATTGGTGATGAGATTCAGCATACCGTGGCGGAGGCTAATGGTCCAGTTGGGGCACTCGATGATGCTCTTCGTAAAGCTATTTCTCCTCTATTTCCCGAAATACTCGAAGTAGAGCTTATTGATTTCAAAGTACGTATTTTGGAAAGCCAGTTGGGTGCAGATGCTATCATACGTGTTCAAATCGAGTCCACAGACGGCTGTGAGGTCTGGGGCACAGTTGGTGCAAGCGATAACATTATTGAGGCAACTTGGAAAGCGCTACTAGATTCGGTAGAGTATAAGATTTTACTTGAATCGGAGAAAAAATCAATAAAAGCATAATTTGGTACGTTCTTACGGACTTTCTCCAGATACAAGAGTAGTCGATGGTCGCAATAAGTATATTCTCTACTGTTGTAGTAGTTGTTCATGTACTTTGTGCCGCAGTAGGCTCAACTTAATCTTACAGATAATTAAGTAGTAATCTTAGAGAACTAGTCGCAGTTTTTGTTATTTATGTGATTTTTTTACGTTCTAATAACATGAATAATTATCAATCTAACATTCCACTTTCCAATCGTTTGATAGAGCGAGTTGCTCCCGATAGGTCGCCCGTGATGTACCAACGGTGGGACGAGCTTCTTTTTCTTCACTGGTCCGTTGATATCAGTGAAGTATCTCAGCACCTTCCTCCAGGTTTGAGGGTAGACACTTTCAATGGAAAAGCTTGGGTTGGCATAGTTCCCTTCACAATGCGTAGAGTACGACCTAGATTTCTGCCTGCAGTGGCAGGCTTATCTAATTTCCCTGAACTTAACCTGCGGACTTATGTGGTCGATGATCAAGGCCGCCCAGGGGTCTGGTTTTTCTCTTTGGATACTCCTAAACGTATACCCAACTGGATCGCACGAACATTTTTTCATTTGAACTATAGACAAGCAAGAATGCGTGTTAAGATGGAGGATTCCACATGTATTTATCGATCAGAGCTACGCGATAGATCAAAAATTGATCAAACTCAAGAGTATGCCTGGAAAAGGCAGGGGAAGTCATTCCTTGCAGAGCTAAGTGGATTAGAATTTTTCTTGGTTGAGCGATACCGACTGTTTGCTTATTCTATAGCAAAGAAACGTTTATTAACAGGAAGAGTTCACCATGAGCCTTATATGCTTCAATCAGTCGAACTTGCGCGCTACACTAAGAGCTTATTTGATAGTAATGCTTTAGGGATACCTAGTGGAGAACCGATCTCGGTTCTGGCATCAGCAGGGGTCGACGTACGAATTTTTCCAATGGAAATAGTTGGCTGAATGCGCCTTTATATTATAAAAGTGCTACTGATAGTCTAGAAAGTCGATTTATCTATGCGTGCTCTAAGATTTCAATTTCGTAACCATCAGGATCGGTAATAAAAGCCATATTTTTTCCGTTCTTGAATTGTTCTCTCCAGTTTGATGGCCATAAGTCTAATTCCATTTGGAGGCCTTCTAGCATTTCGCAATATTCTAGAATGTCGTCAACGCGTATACAGGTATGAACGAGATCTTCTGGTACATTGACATTATAGTCAGGAGAGTAGGTCAGCTCAAGTTTGTGATTGCTACCAGGGATGTGTAAGTGAGCTAATTGATTACCGCTAGGTGATTTCTCGGTTAGTCGGAGGATTTCGAAGCCGCAAGTCTGGCAATACCAGTTAGTAGATATTTCTAGATTAGAAACTCGTATACGAGTGTGGTCGAATGTGACTGGCATAGTGTACTAATTAATGGGTAGTTGGCTTCTATTACTTGTAGATCTAGTAAGAATACAAAATTTCAGTAAATAGACTCAATCATATACTTCTTACTACCGCTTTAGCAACGCCTTGAACTGTAAGGTCATTGATAGGGTAGAGTTCGGGGTAAAATTTATTTTCCGCTTTCAAGTATGGGGGTTCTCCATTTTTTTGAATATATCGCTTGAGTGTTGTTTCCCCGTCAATTAAAGCGGCAACAATATCCCCATCTTGCGGATCGCGAGGCTCTACTACGACCATGTCTCCATCGTAGATCTCAGCATCAACCATACTCTCTCCGCGGACCTGTAGAGCAAAACTGCGATGTCGCTTAGAAAAACCTGCACTAGCAATATCTACTTGAAGACGTCCAATTTCACCAGACGGCTCCACTCTGTCTGGATAGCCTGCCGCGATGTCACCCATTATAGGAATGTCCACAACTTCTGTGGCGTTGTTGGGCATCTCACTTACTTCGGGAGTATCATGGTGGTGAATACGGAAAGTGCGCGCTTGGCCTGTAATGCGCTCAATAGCATCTTTTTTTTCCAGAGCTCTAAGGTGGCCCATGACAGCATTTGTACTTTTGAAATTAAACTTCTCTTGAATCTCTCGGATGCTAGGCCAGTAGCCATTTCGCCATTCGTGATGTTCAATGAACGTTAGAATTTCGCGTTGCCGCTCTGTAAGATCTTTCATAGTGTTCAATTGTATACGTGAACAATTGTCCATTGTCAAGCTAGGGTTCTGATGACTTTGTACTGTATATTTTACTTTTTACGATAGTTCTTCTAAACTCAATGGCTTCTATCCTAATTCTGACTGGGCAAATAATCCATCAGTGCTGTCGGAAGAGCTCGATTCATCTTTAGTCGCTCAGTAGACGTACATTAGATTTTAAGTTCATCCCTTAATTGGAATTGCCTTTTTTTTCTACAGAGTTGGTAATACTTTTATGAATATTTGTTGTATTGGGGCAGGTTATGTAGGCGGGCCGACGATGGCCATGATCGCCCATAAGTGTAGGGATCATGTAGTTACTGTTGTTGATGTTAATCCTGACCGGATTCAAGCATGGAACTCGGATTCGCTACCCGTATATGAGCCAGGGCTAAAAGAGATTGTTCAAGAAATACGAGGTACTAATTTATTCTTCTCTACCGATGTAGATACAGCGATACGCGAGGCTGAAATGATATTTCTTAGCGTGAACACACCTACCAAGACTTACGGAGTTGGAGCGGGTCGTGCGGCGGACCTTCGTTATGTTGAGAAGTGTGCGCGAAAGATAGCTGAGGTGGCGAATGAGGATAAAATAGTAGTGGAAAAGTCTACTCTACCAGTCCGAACAGCAGAATCGGTGAAGCGTATACTTGAATCGAATACCAATGGAAGACGTTTTCAAGTACTGTCTAATCCAGAGTTTTTGGCTGAAGGAACGGCTATGGCCGACCTCGAAGCACCCGACCGTGTTCTAATAGGAGGTGAGCAAACTCCTGAAGGTAAGTCAGCAATTAAAAAACTATTTGATATCTATGCGAACTGGGTGCCTATCGAGCGCATATTAACCACAAATCTATGGTCCTCTGAGCTCTCTAAGCTGACTGCGAATGCATTTTTAGCACAGCGCATTTCATCGATTAATTCCATTTCTGCACTCTGCGAAAGAACTGGAGCAGACATTGACGAGGTTGCTCGGGCTATTGGTACGGATAGTCGAATTGGCGCCAAGTTTCTTAAGGCATCTGTAGGTTTTGGTGGTTCCTGCTTTCAGAAGGACATATTAAATCTTGCTTACCTCTGCGAACATTTCGAATTACCAGAGGTAGCAAGCTATTGGAACAACGTAATCGAGATGAACGATTACCAAAAGCACCGATTTAGCCGAAGGGTGCTTGCTTCAATGTTTAATACCGTCTCGGGTAAGAAAATTGCTATTCTAGGATTTGCTTTCAAGAAAGATACTAATGACACTCGAGAGTCTGCGGCTATTTATGTTTGTAAGGACCTTTTAGAAGAGCAGGCTATACTTGCGATATATGATCCTCAGGTTGGGGTAAGTCAAATGCAGCGAGATCTTGGTATCGATGATGAGAATGAGTGCGTTAGATTTTGTACCGATGTCTATGAAGCAACAAAGGATGCACATGCGGTTCTGATTCTGACTGATTGGGATGAGTTCCAAGCGCTTGATTATCGTAGAATTTACGAGCAAATGCACCAGCCAGCTTTTCTATTTGATGGTCGTAATCTACTTGATGTCGATGCACTTATCGAAATCGGATTTGAAGCTAGTGGTGTAGGCAAAGGCTGATGCTAATGGAAGCATATCGAATTTTATATTATGTTTGCGAAACTTACAATTAGCCGAAAACATCATTTAATTTTTTGATATTATATTTTTAACCGATGATTATTAAGCCACGTATTCGAGGATTTGTTTGTATCACATCGCACCCTAAAGGGTGCGAAGCCAAGGTCCGCGAGGAAATTGAGGTTGCGCGCTCAGCTAAGAAAGAGGGAGGCCCAAAAAAAGTCCTTATTATTGGCAGTTCCACAGGTTATGGGTTATCCACACGAATTGCCTCAGCTTTTAGCCATGATGCCGCCACATTGGGAGTTTTCTATGAACGACCGTCGATGAAGGGAAAGCCGGCTAGTGCTGGCTGGTATAATTCAGTCGCCTTCGAGAAAGCAGCTCATGAAGCGGGTTTGTATGCGAAGAGTATAAACGGAGATGCTTTTTCTGATGAAATTAAGGCAGATACAATTGAGCAAATTAAGGCAGATCTTGGGCAAGTCGATCTAGTGGTCTACAGTCTCGCTTCGCCTCGTCGTACTGATCCTAAAACGGGCGAGTCTTACAAATCAGTGCTCAAGCCGATAGGTGAATCTTTTACTAACCGCACCCTTGATACAGATAAGAATGAAGTTAAGGAAATTACCATAGATCCAGCCGAAGGTGATGATATTGCCAACACGGTTACTGTAATGGGAGGTCAAGATTGGGAACTGTGGATGGATGCCCTCAACGAAGCAGGCGTACTCGCTTCTGGCGCGAAGACCGTAGCTTACTCCTATATCGGACCAGAGATTACATGGCCAGTATACGCTAACGGAACTATCGGTAAGGCGAAAAAAGATGTGGAGCGCGCTGCTTCAGCTATTACTGCTAAGCATAATTGCTCCGCTTACGTATCAGTGAATAAAGCTGTGGTCACCCAAGCTAGTTCAGCAATTCCAGTTGTACCACTCTATATCTCAATTTTATACAAGGTGATGAAGGCAAATGGTACTCACGAAGATTGTATCGAACAGATGGTGCGCCTTCTAAATGATCATCTTTATAACGATGACATGAAACTCGACGATGAAGGACGAATTCGTGTGGACAATTTGGAGATGGCACCTGATGTGCAACAAGCTGTTGCTGATATCTGGCCTAAAATTAGTAGTGAGACACTCTACGAACTGTCTGATTATAAAAGCTACCAGAGGTGCTTTTTATCGCTCTTTGGGTTCGGTTTAGACGGCGTAGATTATGACGAAGATATCGAGATTGAAATCGATATGCCTAGTTCAAACTAGGCTGTATAATACTAATAGCAGTTTGCGCCAGTTCACTCATTAGCTAACGCTAGTAGAAATTATTTTTTGGTCTTCGATAGGGCGATCACCTGGACCTTTCTCAACTGCTTCTAATTTGGAGACTACATCCATCCCACTTACAACTTCTCCGAATATTGTATGGTTCATGTGAAGCCATGAAGTAACTGCTGTAGTGATGAAAAATTGACTACCATTGGTGCCCGGCCCGGCATTTGCCATAGCCAGTAAGCCAGGTTTATCAAATTGGACATCTCGAGCGCATTCGTCTTCGAAGTTTTTCCCCCATATTGACTCTCCGCCGCGCCCAGTACCAGTGGGATCACCGCCTTGAATCATGAATTGCTCAATAATTCTGTGAAATATTACACCATTATAGTAACCGTTTTTGCAGTGGGTGCTAAAATTTTCGCAAGTTTTAGGCGCAATGTCGTCGAAAAGTTTAAATTCAATGGAGCCTTGTGTAGTTTCGAGTGTTATATTCATAATTCTTTCTATTTATTGAGATATATCTGCGGATATCTGGGCAATTAATACATATAATAAATTACATATAGAGTTATTAGCCGCAAAGATTTGATTCAGTTATAATTTTCGTTTTAAGTGTGTAATTGTTTCAACGACGAAGTCTTCCAATATGGCTTTTGGTGATTCAAAGGCAACAGGAAGTTTTAAAGATTTTAAAGTCTTTGTTGTTAGGGGACCTATACTGCCAAAATCTGGCTGCTTAGCTTCTTGTATAAGAGTCAGATTTACTTGCTGATCAATAAAGGATTTTACTGCGGAAGAACTAGTAAAGAGTATAGCATCAGCACCTAATTTACGATATCGATCCGCAGATGGATCTAGAGTAAGATCTGTTTTGTTTGTACTATAGACGCTAAGAGTATCTACAATAGCGCGCACATCGTCTGATTCGAGGTGTTTGACTAAATTATCTCGGTTTTGATTACCAGTCACAACGAGAATTTGAACACCTTCAACACCTTCGTTATCAATGAGTTCCTTAGCCAAAGTATCTGAGTTGGCTTTTGCAGGAACTAAATCAACCATTAGCTTATGTTTTTCAATCTCACGCGCAGTAGCAGCGCCTACTGCTGCAATTCGCATAGGGCCAAGGCATCGTATGTCGTTAAAGGCTTTGTAGAAAAGTTCAAAGAAATGCTGCACACCATTAGCGCTCGTAAAGATAATCCACTCATAAACTGCTATCCCAGCAAATACTTCACTCACTCTTTTGGGATCAAACTTAGACTCTACAGAAATAAATGGTAGTTCGATAATATCTGCGCCCTGATCTCTTAGTAAGTTAGAAAGATCTCCAGCTTGCTCACGAGCTCGAGTGACAACTATACGCTTACCGTAAAGAGGGCGGCTTTCAAACCAATTATTTTTAGTTTGTTTTGATACGACTTCGCCGATTATGAAAATTGCTGGCGTATCTAGTCTTGAGCTATCTATGTCAGATACTATAGAGCCTAATGTCGAGTAGTGTGAATATTGATTGTTTAAAGTAGCCGATTCGATTATAGCGATGGGTGTGTCTCCTGACATTCCGCCTTCTTTAAGATCCTTTATTATTTTGGGAAGTTGATCTATATACGAGTAGAAGCACAGAGTGCCTTTATAGGTGGCATACTGTTTGAAATCGATACTCAAGCCCTCGCTTTGGACATCATTTCGAGTATCAAGTAGTGTGATA
This sequence comes from uncultured Opitutia bacterium, assembly GCA_913041275.1. Lineage (GTDB taxonomy): Bacteria > Verrucomicrobiota > Verrucomicrobiia > Opitutales > Coraliomargaritaceae > Thalassobacterium. Next base: position 8,500 of record CAJWHF010000018.1, on the reverse strand, counting down.
GCAGAGTTATGTTCGTGTTTAGAAAGAGAAATTCCTAAATAGGAAGCGGCAGCAAGAGCTGCAGTAACTCCAGGGACAATTTCGTAAGGTATTTTATCTATTTCGAGCTCTTTAGTAACATATTCTCCGCATTCAAACACAGATGGATCTCCATTTTTTAGTCTTACTACTTGATGACCCATCTTTGCATGACTAACTAGTAGCTCCTGTATATCGTCTTGCGGGAATGCATTTCGATCTGCTGTTTTGCCCACAAAAATGATTTTTGCTTCACTCCGAGTCCATTCTAGGATTTGCGGATCAGCTATATGATCATAGATAATTACATCAGCCATTTCTATGAGTTTACGGGCACGTAGAGTAACTAGATTAGAATCACCTGGACCTATGCCAATTAGATAGACTTTTCCTATTCCAAACATTTGATATTAGTTGTGTGTTTTAGTCGAATAATGAGATCGGAATTATAGCTTTAGGTCTGCCATCAGATTATCTAGGGCAGGTTCTATTTCGTCACATTCTCCTAATTTTAGTTCGAAAATGCGGTATCCAGTATTAGGATGAAAGATTCTAAAAAATCCCTTATTATAGTAAGCGCCAACAGGAATTTGGCAACCACTTCCAAGCCTCCTAAGAAAGCCTTTTTCCATTTCCACAGCTATTTGTGTACTCGTGCAAAATAAATTATTATATTTAGAAAGGTCACTTGTACGACATTGAACGGCTATAGCGCCCTGGCCGGGCGCTGGGACGACTTCTTCTAGTTCAAAATTACGAAAGATTAAATTCTTGTATGAACTAATGCCAAGGCGTTGAAGGCCAGCAGCGGCGAGTATTGTAGCCTCACATTCAAGTTCGACTATTTTCTTTAACCGAGTGCCAACATTGCCGCGAATAGTCTTCCATTTCGCATTTGGAAAGAGTTTTGCTACTTGCTCCAAGCGCCGTGGACTACTAGTAGCAATCGTTTTAGGAGTGACACATTCGCATCTGTATATGAGTACATCGTGGGCAATCGCACGGGGAAGATAGCCTGCAATGCTTAAGCCATCCGGATCGGTTGTGGGCATATCTTTTGCACTATGGACAGCTAGTGATGCTTGATTGCCCGAGAGTGCGCTCTCTAGCTCTTTAGTAAATAGGCCAATGCCTCCTCGTTCTTCGACTGACCAATCTAGTCTCTCGTCTATTTCTGTACTTACCTCGAGCTTCTTAAAGTGCTCATTAGGAAACGCTTTAGAGAGCCAAGCGCACACCCTATTAGCCTGCTCAAGTGCCAGTGGGCTTTTACGAGTGGCAACTAGAGAACAATTTTGCATATTTTATAACAATCTAATAAACATCAAGAGATCCACAAGTTAAGACATAGCGTGCGGCAAGGTTATCACTATAAAAAATACGGCCGTAGGAATAAACCTACGACCGTGTACCAAAAAATATTATCTATCTTGTTAATTGTAAGATGCTTGTGAACCTGTAATGTTGCGCTTCTTAACCCAAGGCATAAGAGCACGCAATCGCTGACCAGTCTTTTCTATAGGGTGATTTTGACCATCTTTAATGAACTTTTTATAGTTTGGTAGGCCATCTTGGTATTCCTTAACCCAGTTTTTAGTAAATTTGCCTGACTGAATATCCTTCAGTATGGACTTCATTGCTTTCTTTGATTGTGCGTTTATGACGCGCGGACCAGATACGTAGTCACCCCATTCAGCGGTTTCGGAAATAGAGAAACGCATACCTGAAACGCCGGACTCAACCATTAGGTCGACGATGAGCTTTAGCTCGTGTAAACACTCGAAGTAAGCCATCTCTGGCTGGTAACCAGCTTCAATGAGCGTTTCGAAACCAGCCATTACCAATGCAGAAGCTCCTCCGCATAAGACAGCTTGTTCTCCGAAAAGGTCGGTTTCACACTCCTCTTTGAAAGTGGTTTGAATGACTCCTGCTCGCGTTCCGCCGACACCTTTCGCCCACGCTAGGGCAACCTTTTTAGCATTTTTTGAGGAACCCTTATGTACTGCTATTAGTGCAGGTACACCCTTACCCTCTAAAAATTGACTGCGAACAACGTGCCCAGGGCCCTTCGGAGCGACCATGATGACATCAATTCCTTTGGGTGCTTTTATCAAATCGAAGTGGATTGCAAGTCCATGTGTAAATGCCAGTGTTTTTCCTTTTGTTAAGTTCGGCAGAATATCATTTTCGTAAACCTCAGCCTGCTTCATATCTGGAACTGCTATCATAATTACGTCGGCTAGTTTTACAGCTTCAGATGTTTCAAAAACCTTAAAGCCTTGTTTACGAGCAACTGCCGCTGATTTACTTTTTTTATAGAGACCGATTATTACATTTAATCCGCTATCTTTAAGATTTTGGGCATGTGCATGGCCTTGAGATCCATAGCCAATTATGGCGAGGGTCTTATTTTTTATGACATTTAGATTAGCGTCCTTATTTGTGTAAACTTTAGCTGGCATTTATATGGATGTTTTTGGGTTAATAAAATAATGAGATTATTTAAGTAAAAGTAAGCACTAATGGCAGATGGCCATAGTAGGCTGATGATAAGTAATGAAATACGGCTATGGTTATCCGCGTTTGAGAGCGAGATTTCCAGTGCGTGCCATTTCAACAATTCCATATGGCTGCACTAAATTAAGAAATGCACTCACTTTACTAGCATTTCCAGTCATCTCGATATTTACGGTTTCAGTGGATACATCGATAATTTTTGCGCGGAAAATGTCGCATACTTGCATTAGCTCGGAACGCTGCCCGGCGGAAGCTTTGACTTTAAGCATGACAAGCTCTCGCTCGGTGGCTTGGCCACTTGAGTATTCAGTGACTTCGAGCACATTTACTAGCTTATTTACTTGCTTAATAGCTTGTTCGAGCGCTTCGCTATCGCCCACTATTGTCGCGGTAATTCGAGATATTTCATCATTTACCATTGGCCCTACATTCAATGTCTCAATATTAAATCCGCGGCCGCTGAACATACCAGCAATTCGGGCAAGGGCTCCAAATTTATTTTCGACGAGGATTGAGATAATATGACGCATGACTATATATAGTAAGCAATAGATCTATGTAACAATATAAAAATGGTAGACGGTGAGGGATTCGAACCCACGACCCCCTCGGTGTAAACGAGGTGCTCTAACCAACTGAGCTAACCGTCCAAATAAGGAGTTGTGAAGATGTCGCTACAACTACTCGAATCAAGTCTAATTTTAGGAAGATAGGATTACCGTGTGATTTGTAGAATTTATATAAGCCTTTTCAAGTAGACGAAATAGACACCATCGCTAAAAAATTGCTATTGTGATGAATCAGTAGGGGGCAGGCTTTCTGAAAGCCCTTTAGATTCTTCTTCGGAGCTTTCTTCTTCGGTGGCAATAACTTTGCTAATCCCTATCAAGGCATCTTTATCTCCAAGATTTACGAGTTTTACACCGCTAGCAGCACGACCAGTAACACGTACATCTCTGACAGGGCTTCGTACGGCTTGTCCCTTTTTAGTAAACATCATGATCTCGTCTTCATCAGTGACGCTAAGCGCACCAGCTACTTTTTCCGATTTAATAGCAATTATACCTGATCCGCCACGAGTTTGGACGCGATAGTCGTCAAAGCTAGTGCGTTTACCTAGCCCATTGGCACCTGCAATGAGTAATTTTTCTTCAGGGTTTATGATTTCAACAGCGACTACTTTGTCTTCTGCTGTCTTTAGTTTGATGCCCCGAACACCCCGTGTTGCGCGACCTTGGTCACGTAGATTAGTTTCAGGGAAGCGGATAGATTGAGCATTACTAGTGACTAAAAGAACATCGTCCTGACCTGTTGTCAGTCGAGCACCTATGAGATTGTCACCATCATCGATATTGATACCGATAAGACCACCTTTACGGTGATTTTTGTAGTCGGAAAGAAGCGTCTTCTTTGTCACTCCTTTTTCTGTTGCAAGGACTATGCGTTGTTCAGACTCCGCAAAATCTTTAACACAAATCATTGCGGCAATTTTTTCGCCATCTTGCAGCTCAATAATATTGGCAATTGCACGGCCCTTGGCTGTGCGGCTACCTTCAGGTATGTGATATACCTTCTCTACGTAGACACGGCCGTTATTCATAAAGAACATGATATAATCATGTGTAGATGCGGTAAATAAATGCTCTACAAAGTCATCTTCGTACTGGCCAGAACCAATTACACCTTTTCCGCCACGTTTCTGCGAACGATATTCGTCGAGTGAAGTTCGCTTCATAAAACCCTTGTGCGTGACAGTGATCATGCAACCTTCATTAGGAATGATGTCTTCCATAGACAGGTCTCCATCTATGGAAAGAATCTGTGAGCGACGAGGATTCCCGTATTTTTCCTTCATATCGCTCAATTCTTCCTTGATAACCGCGAGAAGTTTTTGCTCATTATTCAGAATAGAACTTAGCTCCTCTATTAGCGACATAAGACCTAAGTATTCATCTTCAATTTTGCCACGTTCTAGGCCGGTAAGTTGATAGAGGCGAAGCTCAAGAATAGCATTCGTCTGTATGTCGGTGAGAGGGTATTTGGCGATGAGAGCGACTTTGGCCTCTTCTCTGTTCTTAGATGCACGAATGATTTTTACGAAGTCATCCAAGTTATCTAGGGCGATCTTATAGCCTTCGAGTATATGTGCACGAGCTTCAGCTTTACGTAGACGAAATGCGGTGCGCCGGTAGATAACTTCGCGTCGATGATCAATATAACAAGTGATCATCTCTTTGATGTTCATCTGCTTTGGCCGGCGATTATCTAGCGCGAGGAGTATGACGCCGAAAGAGCTTTCCAAAGGGGTACTTTTGTATAACTGATTAATAATAACCCTCGGAATTGCGCCACGCTTTAGTTCGATTACTATCCGAGTAGTCTCGGTAGACTCGTCGCGCAAGTCTGAGATGCCATCGATGGCTTTGTCTTTAATTAATTCGGCTATACGAATGACTAAAGAGGCGCGATTTACATTATAAGGAATAGCTGATATTATAATTTCTTCTTTAGAATTGCTCTCGACGACTTCTGCCACTCCGCGGGTACGGACAATACCGCGACCGGTCTTCAAGTAGCTTTCTATTCCAGCTTTTCCATGAACGAATCCACCACCAGGAAAATCAGGGCCAGGTATGATTTTGATTAATTCATCGAGCTCAATCTTTGGGTTATCGATAATGGCGATTGCACCATCTACTAACTCATTAAGATTATGCGGTGGGATGTTTGTTGTCATCCCAACGGCAATCCCGGTAGAACCATTCATTAAAAGGTTAGGCAATGATGCAGGTAGTACCGAAGGTTCGGTCGCGCTTTCCTTATAGTTGGGGACGAAGTCGACCGTATCTTCATCAATATCGCTAAGGAGATCCTCGGCAATGCCCTCAAGTTTACACTCGGTGTAACGATAAGCGGCTGCTGAATCCCCGTCTATCGATCCAAAATTACCCTGAGGTATAATGAGCGGGTAGCGCATGACCCAGTGCTGTGCGAGGCGAACTAAAGTGTCATAAACAGAGCCATCCCCGTGAGGGTGATAGTTTTTAAGTACTTCTCCTACGACACCGGCACATTTATCAAATGGGCGATTGTGTAGCAGGCCCTCGCGAAGCATAGCGTATAAAATACGGCGTTGTACTGGCTTGAGGCCATCACGTGCATCCGGTAAAGCGCGACTGACGATTACAGACATCGAATAATCGATGTAAGCCGTCTGCATGATGTCTGTGATCGAAGTTGCTTCTGGGCGGGTGTGCTCAGGGTTTTCGGTGTCTGCGAGGTAATCTGACATTGTAGTTTAAGGTGGTGCGTTCTCCTGAATACGTAAAATGAGGTCAGGATATATTAAGAAAATATAAGGAATCGGATTAAACCGTTTTAAACATCAAGATAGGAAACATTTAATGCATTATCTTCTATAAATGCGCGGCGACTGGGAACGTCTTCGCCCATGAGCATGGAAAAAATGCCATCAGCTAAAGCTGCATCTGCTATGTCAACTTTTAGTAGACGACGAGTTTTAGGATTCATTGTAGTTTCATAGAGTTGTTTAGGGTTCATTTCCCCTAGACCTTTATAGCGTTGAATACTGAGCCCGCGACGACCAATAGCTCGTATGTTTTCGACTAGCTCAATAATTGAGTGCAGTTCAATTGTGTTTTCTTTCTTTTCGTCGCCTTTGTATTCAATGATTTTATATCGAGGTTCTTCACTCTTTGAGAATTGTTTTATATCCATTCCTGCCTCTACTACTTCGAGAATGAGTTTGGTCATCTCAGTGGATTCAAAGATTTCATGCAAAGAGATACGCTGCTGTAACTTCACGCCTTCTTCGCTCTCTATTTCACGAACTACTGTACCATGCCCGTCTTCATTTGTGAGATCAAATTCGGCGTGAAAGGCGATCCGATCATCGTCATCTTTAAGAAAACGAAATTCCTCATCATTGCCGGTGCGGATGCGAACGATGTACCGGGGTAAATGGTAGTTTTTTGGATCAAGCTGATCGAGGTACTGTGAGAAGTCGCAACCGTAGCGAGTGACCCCGCGTCCAACCATCTCAAGGCGCGACATACATTCGACTAATTGGTCTATTGTTTCACCTGATATTTCTTTTTTGTCACGTAAGCGAACAAGCGTTACGTCCTCAGAGCCAAGTTCGAGGAGAATACGGTTAAGTTGTGCGTCGTTATCAACATACTGTTCGCGCCGCTTCCGTTTGATCTTATATAGGGGCGGTTGTGCGATGTATACGTAACCAGCTTCGATTAAACCACGCATTTGCCGAAAGATAAAAGTGAGCAGAAGCGTACGAATGTGTGCGCCATCTACGTCTGCATCCGTCATAAGAATTATTTTATGATATCGTGCCTTACTCGCATCAAAAGCCCCATCACCTTCGTGGTCCCCGATCCCTGTGCCTACTGCTGTTATAAGAGTGCGTATTTCATTGTTACCTAACACTTTGTCCAAGCGTGCTTTTTCTACGTTCAGAAGCTTTCCCCGTATGGGTAGGATTGCTTGTGTAGCGCGATCTCGCCCTTGTTTAGCTGAGCCTCCAGCAGAATCACCTTCTACGATATAAATCTCGGATTTGGCAGGATCCTTAGACGAGCAATCAGCAAGTTTTCCAGGAAGGCCACCTGAGGAAAGAGCCCCCTTGCGCACAGTCTCTCGTGCTTTGCGTGCGGCTTCTCGTGCACGTGCTGCGTTGAGGCACTTATCGATCAGTCGCTTAGCAACTTGGGGGTTAGTTTCAAAGTAATATTTGATTTCTTCTCCTGTGATTTTCTGCACAATACCATCAACTTCCCCATTTGAGAGTTTAGTTTTGGTCTGCCCTTCGAAGCGAGGCTCTGGGACTTTGACTGAGACGATTGCTGTGAGGCCTTCTCGTGCATCATCTCCTGAGAGATTAGGCTCTTTGTCCTTAATTAAATTATTAGCTTTTCCGTATGTGTTTATAGCGCGTGTTAGGGCTGTGCGAAAACCCGAAAGGTGGGTCCCACCTTCGATATTATGAATGGAATTCGCGTAGGCGTAGATCTGATCATTGTAACTGTCATTATACTGTAGAGCGATATCGACCACAATATTGGCATCCAGGTCAGGATTAGGGGTAGGGGCTTCACCGTGGAATTTAATAGGCTGATCATGGAGAACGTTCTTATTCTCGTTTAAATAAGTTACATATTCTGCGATACCATCTTTAAAAATGAAGGATTCAGTCTTATTGACGCGTTCATCTACAAAGGTGATGTTTATGCCTGGGTTTAGGAAGGCTAGTTCACGAAGTCGCTTGGCTAATAACTCAAACTTAAAATCTCTTGTCGTTAAAAAAATCTCTGGATCAGGGGAAAAAGCGATTCGAGTACCAGTCCTCTTTGTATCACCTATGACCTTTAATTTTGCAGTCGTTTTTCCTCTGGAAAATTCCATTTTGTGCACTTTTTTATCACGTCGAACCTCTACTTCAAACCACTCAGAGACCGCGTTAACACATTTTGCACCCACTCCGTGTAAACCCCCTGAGACTTGATAAGCGCCTTTACCAAATTTACCACCGGCATGTAAATTAGTCATTACTAATTCAACTGATGGAATCTTGTATTTAGGGTGAATGTCAACTGGGACCCCCCGTCCATCGTCTTCAATTGAACAAGAGCCATCATTATGAATGCTGACAGTAATTTCTGAGCAATAACCAGCAAGAGCTTCGTCTATTGAGTTGTCCACAATTTCGAAGACGCAATGGTGTAGACCTCTCTCGTTTGTATCCCCGATATACATATCAGGGCGCTTGCGCACACCTTCTAGGCCTTCGAGTTTCTGGATTTTGGAGGAATCGTAGACGTCTTTTTTGGTCTTAGACGCTACTTTTTCATCCTCTATATTATCGGGGCTGGTATCTTCTGACATAAGTAAATATTTTTAGTCAGTATTTGGCCTTTTGGCTACCAAAAAG
>CAJWHF010000017.1 GCA_913041275.1 uncultured Opitutia bacterium | reverse complement strand
TTGGCGGTGCTGACATATGTGTAGCGCCTCGCGCCCAGGTAGTACGGGTTTAATAGCACTCAAAATATTAATAACTTCCGCTGGAATATTTTCAAATTCCAGAGTAATGACATCCACACCTTGAGCAAAACGTCGTAGTTCTTCCTCATCGTCATAATTAGCATTGATCTCAAGATCAGCAACCATGCCAGCCGAGCATGGGCCTTTTGGTTCAAAAACATGAAATCGGTAGCCCAACGATCGCCCAGCTAGTATCAGCATACGTCCGAGTTGTCCGCCTCCTAAAATACCTATTGTGCTGCCTGGAACTATCATGCTTCAGGTAGCTCAGTTTCTAGGACGGTTTTGCTCTGCTGGGCACGGAAGTCTTTAAGCCGTTCACGCACTCCAGCATCATTGAGAGAAAGAATGGATGCAGCCGATAGCGCAGCGTTCTTAGCCCCGGCTACACCGATCGCGAGCGTCATTACAGGAATTCCTGCCGGCATTTGAACGATAGAAAGAAGAGAGTCTTGTCCATTAAGTGCTTTCGACTGTACAGGCACCCCGAGAACGGGAAGGTGTGTTGTGGCGGCTGTCATGCCAGGTAGGTGGGCAGCGCCGCCGGCGCCTGCTATAATGACTTGTAGCCCTCGGTCCTCTGCTTCTTCGGCGTAGCTGTTGAGCAGTTTCGGAGTGCGGTGCGCGCTAACGATCTTTGTTTCAAAAGGAATATCGAGCTGCTTGAGTAGGCTCGCTGTTTCACCCATTGTAGCCCAGTCCGACTGGCTTCCCATTATGATTCCGACGACTGGCTTGGCTTCAGTGTTATTTTTCATAGTATTAGAGAAAGGGAAACAGGCTCGGAATTCAACCTCCTTGTTTGCGAGTGCTACGATCCTCCAATTACACTGAATTTGTAATAAGAATGGAAATTCTCTTAATGTGTTTGTGCGCACCTGCTTCGCGGGTGGGGTGGCTAACGGGACTCGAACCCGCGACCCCTGGTACCACAAACCAGTGCTCTAACCAACTGAGCTACAGCCACCATAGATAATGAAATCATAGATTCACCCACTAAGAGCTTTCATGCTCACTTAGATCGTAAGCTTGTCAATAGTGGGCTGCTTATTTTGAGCGATTTCAGCCTTGGCAATTCTCTTCCCCGACTCATTCATTCAAGTGTATGTCCTCGCGTAATAACTTTAACTTTGAGTTGAGCTTTTTTGAGAGCTTGCATCAGCGCATGCCTAAAGATGTACGAGTGGCTTCGATTTTAGCTCATATTTACACTAAGTCAGGCCGTATTGATTCAGGTCTTAAAATGGATCGTAAACTTGTTCGCCTTGAACCAGAGGATCCCACTACTCATTACAATCTCGCTTGCAGCCTTTGCTTAAAGGGCAGAAAGGCTGACGCGGTCAAAGCGCTACGCGCAGCGCTAGCTTTGGGCTACAAAGATTTCGACTGGATGAAGCATGACCCGGATTTAAACGATTTAAGTGATTACTCAGGCTTTCTAAAGCTACTCAACGATTTAGGTATTACTTAGACTCGTTCAGATGAGCTTGCCGTGTAAGAAGGTGTCTTAAAGAATAGTTTAATGCCTAAGCATAAGTCTAATTACGATACCACAGTAGTTGAAGTGATTGCTCTGTCTGGTTTTGATAAAGCTCTAGCTTATGCCGTACCTGCAACCTGCCAATTAGAGCTCAGAATCGGTTCACTGGTGCGTATTCCGCTTAGGCGTCGTAGTGAGTTGGGAGTCGTTGCTCGCTTAGGTACCGATCAAGTCGTACCACCAGGAAAGCTAAAGATGCTCTTTGAGGTGGTGCAACCCTATCCTGTTCTGCCCCCAGATTTAATGGATCTCTTTTATTGGGTACGGCAATACTACGCGGCTAGCACTGAAGCAATTTTAGAGACTATGATCCCAGCAGCTATACGCAAAGGGATGAAGCCGAAGAAGCGACGCTATATTTCAAAAGGTAAAGCACCCACTGCTATAGAATTAGTAACACTTGAGAAACGTGCCCCGAAACAAGCTAGTCTACTTAAGTTTATACGTCAGCAGATTAAGCCTCTGCCCCGAGCGGATATACTCAAAGCTATGAAGCTGAGTGCGTCGGCTTGTGATGGACTTGTAACTAAAGGATTCCTTCATGAAACGGATACTGAGGAAGAGCGCGTTGCTTATGAGGACGATTTAGGCTCTCAGGAGGCAGTTGTATCCGAAACACGCCCCACGCTGACCGATGAACAGCAGGCCGCGGTTAAAGCCCTTCATGAAGCAATATTAACTGGTGCATTTAGCGTGCGCTTACTCCATGGGGTGACCGGATCGGGTAAAACAGAAGTCTACCTGCATGCTATTGAAAAAATTGTGGCTTCTGGTGGAGGCGTCATTTTTTTGGTTCCTGAAGTGGCGTTAGCGCCACAGACTGTAGGGCGTGTGCGTGCACGCCTCGAAGCCCGAGGGGTACATACAGTGGTCTGGCACAGTCATCTCTCAGAGGGCGAACGCTACGACGCTTGGAGGTCTTTGGCCAGTGGCGAAGCGCACGTTGTTGTTGGCGCGCGCTCTGCTGTCTTCGCTCCTGTACAGAATCTTAAACTTATAATCGTAGATGAGGAGCACGAGCCCTCCTATAAACAGGAAGAGTCGCCTCGCTACAATGGGCGGGACGTAGCGGTTTATCGTGCTATGATTAACAAATCTCTGTGTGTCCTCGGCTCGGCTACTCCATCACTAGAGTCTCTTTATAATGTGGAAAGAGGTAAGTATGCCGTGGATTGTATTTTGAATCGAGTCGACCACCGCCAGTTGCCTAAAATACACCTAGTGGACATGCGTCGTGAGGGCCTGTCGAGCAAGGGACCATCACCTATTTCTAGTATTCTTGCGGATAAACTTATCGACCGCTTTGAAAAGAAGGAACAAAGCATTCTCTTTCTTAATCGGCGAGGGTTTTCAACTAGTATATTATGTCCTGATTGCGGATACGTCGCAAGTTGCGAGCATTGTAGTCTGCCGATGACCTTTCACCGCACTGATGGCAAGATTCGTTGCCACCTTTGTGCGCAAGAGCGTCCGGCTCCGCTTAGATGTCCGCAATGTAAATCTTCTAATATCCGTAAGCGTGGCTTAGGCACTCAGAAGATTGAAGATATCGTTCAGAAAATTATGCCACGGGCTAAAATCGTCCGTATGGATGCCGACTCGATGTCGAAGAAGAATCTATACCGAAAAATCCTGAATGATTTCCGCGTTGGTAAAATTGATATTCTCATCGGTACGCAGATGATCGCTAAAGGTCTCGACTTCCCGAACGTTACTCTCGTTGGTCTTGTCGATGCTGATAAATCGCTCCATGTGGAAGACTTCCGCGCTGCAGAGCGCACCTTTCAGTTGATCGTACAGGTTTCTGGTCGCTCTGGGCGAGGAGATCGCGCGGGTGAGGTGGTCATCCAGACTCACACCCCACATGCCCCACCTATACAGTTCGCACGTAAATCCGACTTTGATGGCTTCCAGTTGGAGGAACTAGAGCAGCGCCGGGAGTTTAACTATCCTCCTTTTCGTCGTCTCATTCGTCACCTCTTCCGTGGGCGCAATCCAGACAAGGTTAATTTCTATATCGAACAATGGCTTAAAGTAGTGGAAAAAGAGATGAATGACCAGATGGAGATACGCGGTCCTGCTCCCGCGCCAATCGAAAAGATACGTGGAGAATACCGCTTTCAGTTGTGGTACTTTTCCTCTAATACCAGCCGAGTAATTCCTAAAATTGCTGCCCTACGAGAAGCCTTTAAAATGGATAAAGAAGTAATCGATCTTATCGATGTAGACCCTATGAACATGTCGTAGAGCATGTGTTTTTGAAGGCCTTAAATATTATAAAGAATAAAAAATCCCGCCTAATTTAAGCGGGATTAGAAATCAAGTTGCGCAATCTACCTTATGCGACGGCATCTTCTACCACATTAATCTTCCGGTGTGATTTATCGAAGGCGACTTTCCCATCTTTTAATGCGAAGAGAGTGTGGTCTCGTCCCATGCCGACATTGGCCCCTGGGTGGTAGCGCGTACCGCGCTGACGTAGGATTATATTTCCTGCGACGACTACCTCGCCACCAAATTTTTTAACACCGAGGCGTTTGGCATTACTGTCGCGCCCGTTGCGTGAGGTTCCTTGTCCTTTTTTATGTGACATAGTTTGGTTTCTCCAAATTAGTTGTGATTAGCCTTTGATAGATTCTACTTTAATAACAGAGAGGTGTTGGCGATGACCACGGCGCCTTTTATAACCTTGGCGACGCTTCTTTTTAAAGACTACTATCTTTTTATCCTTTTTATTTTCAAGAATAGTAACTTTAACGCTAGCTCCCTCTACTAGTGGGTTCCCGAAGCGTGCTTCGGCTCCTTCGCCTACCATTAGTACTTCATTGATGTCAATGGAGTCGCCCGCTTCCGTTCCAGGAAAAACGTTGACCTTAAGAACATCGCCCTCGGTTACAGTGAATTGGCGACCTTGTGTTTTAATAGTAGCTTTCATGGAAAAGGTGGAGAGCAAATCGTGCTCGGGCGCGAAATCAAGCTGTTTTTCGCCCAAATCTCATTTTTTAGCCCTCTTCTACAAGGCCAGCGCTTATTTTAGTATAGTATATTGGGTCTGTTGTAGCCGCTGTTTTCCTTCTTTTTTTGCATATTTATATCCGCACGCAGGAAGGAAAATTAGGTGATTTTACTTCCTTTGATAAACTATTACGAGTTCTCCCTCATGTTTATAGAGTAGTCCGCTAAAATCGCGCCCAGGATCGCTGTAGTAGCTCCGGAAGGACTCGTAAAACTCATCAGGAATGAAGGCTGTCATCATACCGCCGTTTTTTCCATTATAGGAGGTCTTAAGCGAGACGGCTCTAAAACCGTCCGGACCTTTCTTCGTACTTTTATCGATGTAGCTAACGCGCACGGTGACTACTGTATTTAAATGCTTAGAGGGATTCGCTCGGTGAAAAGCGGCAGTAAGAGGCGGGGGCGGAGGCTCTTTGACGATAACCATATGGCTGAACGCATCGAGGGTATTCGCGCTGATACCACTGATTTCCACAAGTGAATCCATACTTTTTATAGGGCGCGCATCAATGATTCGAGTCGCTAAAGCTGCGCCGATGCCTGGTAGTTTTTGCAGATCCGAAGAACTAGCGGTGTTTATATCTGTAAGGCTTTTAATTGGCTGATCGCTCGTTTTTATTAGAGCTTTTGGTGTATCTTCTCCATTTATAAATCGGTTATTGAAAGCCCACAGGCCACGACCTTTTACCTTGGCTTGGCGCTCGCTCTCTTTTAAGCGTTCGTAGAAAGTGTGTGGTTTGATGCCACCTGGCCACCGACTTTCAATAGGTTTACCATACAGCCTAGCTAGTCCAGCTAGCACGAGTTCGCTTGAAAGGTATTTCTCACCCTGGCGGATAAGCGCGAAGTATCGTTTGTATCGACTACTTCCCCTGGCGTCTTCCCATCTAGTGATAACTGTAAATTTACCTCGAAGTAATTTACGTGTGAACTCTTTAGCTAAATTCCCACCAACGGTGACCCTCTCTGGGGGCATGTCAAAATAGCGAGCCTGGTCACTGATTCGGTCGATGTAGGTTTCGCTCGTTTCTAGAGCATCCACGTTAAACAGGCGAAAGGTATACGTCTCACCCCTGTGGGATATAAGGAAACTATCGCCATCATTAAAGGGCGCGCTAACTAGACGACAGCCATCAAGCACCTCCCACGTACCTTCGACTCTTTCGATCGCTTTAGTAACTACTGAGGATGCTAACAGCCAGAAGCTAAGAATCCAAACGCGCATAATTTCTTTTATTTAGTTATGCACTAATTCCGGTTACTTTGCGCTGAGTTGCTCCAAAATTTTGTAGTTACGCTGCACCATCTGGCTTGGGTCTTCTAGTTGCCCAGCGACTACGCGTGCATTATCTAGGAGTTGCTGGCTAATAAGAGAAGCTAGTTCATCGTTGCTCTCTCGCAAACTCGCTAAGTTTTTGACCAAGGGGTGTCGTGGATTGACTTGGAGCTTTGGTTTCGGCTCTGCACCCATATCGCCGCCGCCTGCTTTCTGCTGCATTGCCTTCATCATCTTGCGCATTTGTGCGGTCATCATCTTGTCGGCATTCACTATCATAGCTGGGCTACCTACGAGTCGCTCACTAGCAGAGACTTCACTGACTTCATCACCAAGCTTTTCCTTTATAAATGCGCAGAGCGCTTCGGCGTCGCTAGCTTCAAGCGAATCAGCCTTATCGGTATCCGTATCGGGGGCGACAGAATCAAGATCGATGTCGTCGCTGTCAGCGGAAACAAAGTTCTTCTCTTCGAAAGCACGGGCATGATTCATGACGAATTCGTCGATAGGCTCGTAGAGATAAAGCACCTCGATGTTACGCGTTTTGAATGCTTCAATGTAAGGGCCGCTTTCGACGGCTTCTCGACTAGGACCATAGAGATAGTAAATCTCTTTCTGATTCTCAGGGGCGCGAGATAAGTAGTCACTTAAACTAGTGGTCTTTCCTGCCTCAGTGTAGGAGGATTCATATCTAAGTAGTTTGAGTAGTTGATCGCGGTGAGTAAAGTCAGTGGTCACGCCTTCCTTTAGAAAAAGGCCAAAGCTATCCCAGAATTCGTTGTAGATCTCTGGCTCTTTTTTAGCCTTATCTTCAAGTGTCTTAAGGAAGCGTTTAGTTATGACCTTGTTTAACTTTTGAATAAGGGTACTGTCTTGCATGGACTCCCGTGAGATATTTAGAGGTAAGTCTGCGCTGTCGACTACGCCGCGAACGAAGCGCAGCCAGTCGGGTAAAAGGTTCTTCGGGTTACTGTCTATCAAAACTTTACGGCAGTAGAGATTTACCCCAGGTTCCATGCGACCGAAGCCAAAGCCCTCCATGTTTTCTGTAGGAGCAAATATCAATGCGTTTATCGAAAGCGGGGCATCGGCCGAAAAGTGTAGCCAGAAGCGGGGATCGTCGAAAGCCTTAGCCTGGAATTTGTAGAATTCCTTGTATTCTTCATCGCTAATGTCGCTTTTACCCTTTAGCCAGATAGCGCCGACGGTGTTGAGCTTTTCTCCTTCGACCATTACTGGGAATTGAACAAAGGCAGAATACTTCTTGATGATTTCTTCTAAGCGCGTTTTTTTCGCAAAATCTTTATACTCTTCCTTAAGGGAAATAACAATACGCGTACCGCGTCGTTCCCCTTCGACTTCCTCAATCTCGTAAGCACCTGAACCATCGCTGGACCAGCAATAACATTTGCCTTCTTTGTGCCAGCTTCGGGTGTAGGCTTTGACCGAGTCAGCCACCATAAATACAGAGTAGAAGCCCACGCCGAACTGACCGATTAAGTTATCATTTTGTTCGCCGCCTTCTTTTAGTGCGTTAAGAAAGGCTTTTGAGCCCGAGTGAGCGATAGTACCAAGGTTTTCGATAAGCTCTTCATGCGTCATGCCTATGCCGAAGTCGCGGATAGTGATTTCACCAGCTTCTTCGTCGGCGCTGACTTGTATCTCAAGCTCTAAATCGGCATCGAATATATCAGCGTCTTTCTCTGCGACTTGATTGTGGCGTAGTTTCTCGGTCGCATCGGAGGCGTTGGAGATTAATTCGCGCACAAAGATCTCTTTGTCTGTGTACAGAGAGTGGACGACGATATCGAGGACTTGTTTAACCTCTGCTTGAAATTCGTGGCGTTCTGGGGATTGCTTTGTCATTTTTTCTATGGGTTTATAATTCTATAGAGCTCTCTTGTTCTTAACGAAACTGATTATGTTCTTTGTTGTATTGATAGTTGACTGTCTCGAGGCGGGCACAGAGCTGCATCTGGTCTATGTCGTGTGTACGGCAAAAATCATTTAGCGATTCCGCATGGTTGCGAAGTTCTGTGTTTACAAGGCCGACGAGAAGGTAAGGGTCGATTTTTTTGAACTGATTCCAATCCATGCTCGATATATAGCTTAATCTTCGGCTATCGGTTCTTTGGGCAGGCCTTGAAAAACAAGCTCGTTTGCATATCCAGAGCCGCTGGTGTATGCTGAGAAGCGTGACAAATATTCTTCTGCTTGGGCAAGCTCTTCGTCCTCTGGCGCAATATCAGGAACTAGCTTCTCAATTAGATGAACAAAAATACCTGTGCCACCAGAGGTTATCATTTGTGAGACTTCGCCAGGTTGCATAGTCTGGGCCTGCTGAAGGGCGCTACGATTAATTTCACGAGGTGGGTTCTCTATGACGAAGCTTTCAAATAATTTTGCAGTGAGCTCTAGGGCTTCTGCCGCTTCGGAGAATTCACTGCCTTCACTTAACTTGGCTTCTAGTGCGCTCTGTATAGCTTGACCCCTTTCATTAAAAAGGCGTCGTTTCTCGTCAGCCTTGTAATCCATAGCGATTTCGCTTTGAACCGCATCGAAAGTAGGAATTTCAGGCGCAATACGACCTTCGTAAATCAACACTGCATATCCTGCACTTTCAGCGTACGCATCGGAATAGTAGCGGTTACCACCCAGTGCGAATGCTGATTCTAACAGCTCTGCGGAAAGCGAGCGCTTACTAGAATCAGCTAGAGAGTAGGGATCAATGGCGGTCAAATTTGCGCCAGTTGCGGAAATTAGAGACTCAAAGGCATCGGAATTTCGTTTAATTTCATCTCGATACAGCGAGTATGCGAAGCTCTGTGCGGCTTGATTAGCCAATCTTGTTGTTTGTTCTAGCAAGTAGCTAGATGCCACGGAGTCTCGCACCATCGCTAGTGTGATAGCCTCTTTTACTGGAGGACTTGCTTCGTCCGTTAATTCTTCGCTAGCTGGTGGAGCAGGATTCTCGAATTCATATTCCTCTTCGAATTTGCCCCGATTGGCTTCGAAATGTTCGTTCAGTTCATTTTCAGAAGCTTCGGGTACCTGCTCCGCATAGTCTTCGGATTTAAATAGTATATAGCTGGCTTGGATTCTTTCGGGTATTTCATAGCGAAGTTTATTGACCTCGTAGTATTCGCGAAGTTCTGCAGTATCCTCGGCAATTTCTGGTTTAAATGCCGAGTAACTGAATTCAGCAGTACTTAGGCTGAGTTCGGTGCGCCTCCTCTGACTTTGAGCGAGTGCTTCAGATGGCAACACGTACCCTGGTCCGGCGAGTACTGAGCTGATTTGTGCTATGCGATAATCTTCTTCTAAAACTAAAATAATGAGTCCTTGGGTAGTCCTTGGGTTTGATTCGATGTTATCTACAAAACTAGTGTAGGACTCAGGGCTAAAGGCACCTTCTTCATCTTGGAATACGCTTTTTGTTTGGATGAATTCGGCGAGTACCTCTTGACTAGGAGAAGGAATTCCAATTTCGCCGGCTAGATTGAGCAAAGCAATACGACTAAGTAATAGTGATTCAAATTGCTCGTCGCTGCGGATGGTTTGCCCGTTTAAGTAGGCGCTTGTTTGTACTTTCTCAATTATTAGCTCACGATCACGGGGCGCGTTTAGATCAATGCCGTAGAAGAGGTTTTCCTCGTAACCGCTGCGATCTGTCGTGCAACCAGGGGTGTTGCCGATCGTGAAGACGAATGCCACGATAATGATTGCTAGCAGCGATAAGAATATCCAGCGGCCGTGGCGAATAAGGTGGTGTTGGATCCAAGAAATCATGGTATTTGAAAAAGCGATGGAGGTTAGGTCCCTTTTTTAAGCTGTCAATCTATTGATTCACTAGCAGTAGGCTACCTTAAGGGGATATTATGAGTACAACTTAGTTAGCATCTTTGCGGTCTATCGCCTCGCTGTGCGAAATGAAAGCCTTGAGCTCTGTACGCACCACAGGCAGCAGAAAGTAAACGCCAATTAAATTTGGGAAGCACATAGCTAGCAACATACCGTCGGAGAAATCTGTGACAGCTCCTAGGGAAAGGGCAGATCCGATGACTATACAGAAGCAAAACAAGAACTGATAGGAAAGGTCTGCCCTGCGATTATTGCCAAAAATGGTATTCCAAGCTTGTTGTCCATAATACGACCAGGAGATCATAGTGGAAAGGGCGAAAAGTGTGACTGCTACAAACAGAACAAAGGGGAACCAACTTATAACCGAACCGAATGATTGAGAGGTGAGCTCGATGCCATCCGCGCCACTAAGTGATTCACCGTAGTTGCCAGTTAACACTATGACCAGTGCTGTCATCGTGCAGATAACAACAGTATCTACGAATGGCTCTATTAGAGCAACCACACCTTCACTAGCAGGCTTGCTGGTCTTTACAGCAGAGTGGGCGATGGGTGCCGATCCTATCCCAGCTTCATTAGAGAATGTACCCCGCTGAATGCCAACGAGCAAAGCGCCGATTAGACCCCCAACGTAGGCATCTGGGGTAAATGCTTGGCTTATGATTAATTGGAGCGCAGATGGAACCTCACCTAGATGTTGGAATATGACTACGAGTGCACCTACAGTATAAATTAGTGCCATAAGAGGAACTAGTCGTGAAGTGACATGTGCGATGCGCCGAATACCTCCAATTATAACCACGCCTACTAGAAGGGCTAGAACCGCACCGAATACCCATCGGTACTCAGCCAGAAGACTATTCTCACCACCGCTGATTTCTATAAACTGTGAGCAGGCTTGGTTGATCTGGAACATGTTGCCGCCGCCGAGTGATGCACCTATACACAGTATGGCAAAGCTAATACCGAGAACTTTACCTAGTTTTGCCCATCCGCACTCTGCTAGACCCTTAGTCAAATACTTCATCGGACCACCATGAACCTTACCGTTTTGGTCAATATCACGATAACGCACTCCTAGCGTACATTCAGCAAATTTCGTCGTCATCCCGAGAATCCCGATTATGACCATCCAAAAGGCTGCCCCTGGGCCACCTTTGGAGATCGCGATGGCCACCCCTGCAATATTACCTAGACCAACAGTGGCAGAGAGAGCGGCCGTTAGTGCTTGGAAGTGTGTGATTTCGCCTGGATCATCCGGCTTGCTGTATTTGCCCCGCACCGTTCGTAGTGCTAGCCCAAATAAGCGTAAATTAATAAACTTAAAATAGATGGTTAGAAAAACGCCAGCACCGACCAGCCAGAGAAGAATCAGCGGAATAGATTGCCCCGCGACAGTGACGGGCGAATAAAAAATAAGCTGAAAAATACGCTCCGTCCAAGGGGCTACTATTTGGTTTATCGCCTCGTCTAAGGAACGCTCATTAGCCCACGCTTTGCATGTTAGTATCTGTAGGAACAGAACAGATAAAAAGGGGATATAGAATTTCGTACTTCGCATAGACTAATCAACCGATATTTCATATGGTGACTACGCATTTGAATCCCGCAATATAAAATAGTGCCGCGGGGTACATTGTTAAAAAAGTACCCTAAAAAACCTGCGCTATCGGAGTGACTTTGAGCGGCAAGGGCTTTTATATCGGGCTATGTCCTTGCTAGATCGCTACATTTTGAAAGAATGGCTTATTGGCTTTACGCTGACGATAGGTGTGATCGTAGGGATACTTATCCTACAAAATATGTACGAGACGCTTCCAGATTTGCTGGGTAGTGATGCAAGTATTCGTCAGATCATTTTTTATTACAGTTTAGCTCTACCGACTTATTTGCCTGCGATTTTGCCGGTAGCGCTACTTGTCTCGCTCCTCTTTTCTCTCGGTAGTCTTCATAAGAATAATGAAATTATCGCTATGCGTGCATCCGGCGCAGGTCTATTTCGCATTAGCCGTTCGCTCTGGGGCGCTGGCCTGCTGCTATCGCTACTATTATTATATCTCACTGCTTCGGTAGTGCCCAAGTCAGTCGAGCAATCGCGCACTTTTTTAGATAATCTTGGGTTTGCAGCTGAAGAGGCACGAAGCGACGCTAGTCAGGTAGGCCTGCTTTACAACTTAGGCTTTGATAATCGCAAAGATGGGCGCTTATGGTTCATGAACCGTTTCAGCGAGCGCGCTTGGTTAGGCTTGGGGGTTAATGTCCATACGCGTGATAAAAATGGAAAGGAACTGAGCCGTATTTCAGCGTCGGAGGCCTACTATGATGACACTCAAGGGCACTGGGTCTTCCTAGATGGAAGAGAGCTTCTACTGGACGCACAGACGGGAGATCCTCTTCGCGCCCTATCTTTTGAAGAAAAGAAATTTAAAGAGTTCGACGAAGATCCAAGTCTTATGTTGGCGCTACACAAAAAACCGAAAGAACTCTCTTTGTACGAACTGCGCCGTATCCTAGTTGCTATGCCGCCCGCTGAAAATCCAAATGTACGAACCTATCTCGTGCAATATTTTTCACTACTAGCGGCCCCTTTTAGTTGCCTTGTGGTGATTGGTATAGCTGTGCCATTCGCCCTCTCGGGCGTGCGGACCAATCCTATGATCGGGGTCTCTAAGGCGATGGGATTCTTTGCGATTTTTTATGTCTTAGTAGTCTTTTCCACTATTCTAGGAGGGCGCCTGATCGTACCTGCACTGCTAGCTGCATGGATACCTAATCTCGCTATGTTACTAATATCGGTACGACTTTTTGCTAAGGCGTAGAATCTTTTCTATAGCTAGTATTTGAAGTCTTCCTTCTTTAGTGTATGTGCCTAGGTTCCAAATTAGGTTTTTATGGCACGCTTGATAAACAAAAAAGCGGCCACCCATTGGCGGCCGCTTTGTTAATAAGCGAGAGCTAATAGACGATTACTCAGTGGTTGTTTCTTCTTCGGTAGTTCCCTCTTCGGATTCTTCCTTAGCTTCTTCAAGTGCAGCTTTCCGAGACAGGCGTACCTTACCTTTCTCAACACCGATACACTTTACGACCATCTCGTCGCCTAGCTTACAGATATCTTCGGTCTTGTTGACGCGGAAGTCGGCTAATTCGGAGATGTGGACTAGGCCTTCTTTGCCGGGCAAGCATTCGACAAATGCCCCAAAGTCCTTCACTCCGCGAACGATACCGCGGTAGGTTTTACCAACTTCGATTTCTGCTGTACATGCATCGACTTCTTGAATGGCGCGGTCCATGGAGTCTTTGTCTGTTGCAAAGATGAGCACTTGTCCTTCGTCATTGATGTCGACCTGAGCTCCAGAAACTTCGGTGATTCGGCGGATGTTTTTACCGCCAGGCCCAATTAGAGCGCCGATTTTTTCTGGATCGATCTTGATTGTATGGATACGCGGTGCGTGCTCGCGCAGATCCTTTCGAGACTCAGGCATATGCTCAGCCATGATTGCTATAATCTTCATGCGAGCATCACGGTTTTGTTTGATCGCTTCGAGCGCTATATCAAAGGGCAGACCAGTAATCTTAAGGTCGAGTTGGAATCCAGTAATACCGTCGGGTGTACCCGCTACCTTAAAGTCCATGTCACCGAAGTGGTCTTCAGCGCCAAGGATGTCGGTAAGTAGCACATGCTTGGTGATCTTACCATCTGCATCTTTTTCAGTAACAAGACCCGTAGATATTCCAGCGCAAGGAGCGGAGATGGGCACTCCAGCATCCATTAGCGATAGGCAACCGCCACAGATGGAAGCCATTGAAGTGGATCCATTAGAGCTCATAACTTCGGAGACTACGCGGATGGCGTAAGGGAACTCGTCTTCGGGAGGTAGGATCGGCAGAAGAGAACGCTCTGCAAGAGCACCGTGGCCGATTTCGCGGCGACCAGTGAATCCAAAACGACCTGCTTCACCAACCGAGAACGGAGGGAAGTTGTAGTGAAGGATGAAGGACTTACTCTTAGCGCCGCCAGTGAGACCGTCGATATCTTGTGTGTCACGGCTAGTGCCGAGCGTCGAGATGACGAGGGCTTGGGTTTCACCGCGGTTGAACACGGCAGAACCATGAACACGTGGGAGAACGCCAGTCTCGCAGGTGATGGTGCGAAGATCGGCTGAGCCGCGGCCGTCGACTCGCTTGCCGGTGTCGAGAATATTTTGACGGTAGAGCTTCTCTTGAATCTCATCAAAGGCGCGAGCGACGTCGTCAGCTTTTACGTTTTCAGCACCGAGTTTTGCTTCGAGTGCGACAGTTGTTTCCTTGGCGATGACTTCGATCGCGAGCTTGCGTTCGGTGTAGCTGTCAAAGTTGAGAGCCTCTTTTACGCCCGCTGCGGCATGCTCTTCGCAGAAATCGACGATTTCTTGAGGAGTGACGAGTAGGGGGAAGTCTTTTTTCGCTTTACCAGCAAGTTTTGCGAGCTCGAGTTGAGCTGCGATGATTGGCTGGATGGCTTTTTGACCGTATTCGAGAGCTTCGTAGAAACGCTCGTCAGAGATGAATTCGGCGGAACCTTCAATCATCAACATTTCGGTTTGTGATCCGACATAGATGAGGTCGAGGTCGGAATCAAGCATTTCATCGTGGTTTGGGTTGGTGACGAATTCGCCATCAATTTGACCGACACGCACACAGCCGACTGGGCCATTCCAAGGGATATCAGAGATTAGTGTCGCAGCAGAAGCGGCGTTGACCATAAGGATGTCTGGCTCGTGGAGCTGATCCGTCGCAAGGAGAAGGCCAATGACCTGCACTTCGTTCATGAAGCCCTTAGGGAAGAGCGGACGAAGCGGGCGGTCGCATAGGCGAGATGTGAGAATTTCCTTTTCGGAAGGCTTACCTTCGCGCTTGAAGTAGCCGCCGGGAAACTTGCCGCCAGCGGAAAATTTTTCGCGGTAATCGACGGTGAGCGGAAAGAAATCCTGCCCTGGGCGAAGTGCGGACGCTGCCGTAGCAGAGACAAAGAGTTCCGTCTCACCAGAGCGGATAGTAACAGCGCCACTTGCGAGGCCTGCGAGAGTGCCGGTCGCGAACTCAATATCGAGTCCTTCAACCTGTACGTTATGTTTTTGTTTCATTATGTTATCTATTTTGCTTTATGCATTCAAAACGACCTTCTGGGGGTAGGACCCTAATTATGGCCGCTCGCGCCTCAAATCGATTGAGGCACTCGGTTAGAGTATTTGAGGGAAAGCAGTCGTACTGTGTTCCCGAAAGTTGGAAATTAAGCTGAGGCTGAGGCCATCTATTCTTAACCTTACTCCTAATCTTAACCCTAGTCTGTAGCGCGAAAGCAGATAATAGGGTTAAGATTAAGATTATGGTTAAGAACTAATAGTAGAAAAAAATATTTGGGTTAAGGAAAACCAGTCGGATCTACTGATTGAGACCCGACTGGTAAAATTGGTTACTTTAGCGGCGTAGATCTAGCTTTTCTAGAATCGAAGTATATCGTTTGAAGTCGGTACGCTTCAAATAGTCGAGTAACTTGCGCCGGCGAGCAGTCATAGCGATTAAGCCGCGGCGTGAGTGGAAGTCCTTGCGGTTGTCACGGAGGTGCTCTGTCAAGTGTTTGACGCGTGCAGTGAGTAGCGCGATTTGAACCTCCGATGATCCGGTGTCGTTATCGTCGGCACCGAACTCTTTAATGATCGCTGCTTTATCGATTGTTGTATCCCCTACGGGTGCTGATTTTGACATTATTTTTTGATTATATGATCACGACTATAGGGTTTCGATTTGTCGAAACCGTTCTGACCGCTACTTAGCCGTCTGAACCGTTGTACTCATCCGGCATTGCTGGAGGGTGAGAAGTCGAGGAACGGACTCTTCGCAGAGTGCGCTCTAACGCTGAGGGGTAGTAAGTTGTGGTGATCTAGCAGATGTGCAAGCACAAATTCGTCCCACAGTAGCTAGTCTAGGGTGTGCGTGAGATTGGTATAACACTCCTATGGACTTCCTTCTGTCTTTAGTAGCCAATTTGCTAGCTGATATTCAGTGAAGTCTGGGTGCCCAGTTTGGATTGCTATATTTAACAGCTCGCGGCTTTCTTTAGTCTCTCCTCGCTGTGTGTGCCACTGAGCCATCCAGAATGCTGTGGCACAGATCTGTTGGCGTGCTTTTTGTGGTGATGTAGCTATTCCTGCATTATCGAGGGTTTTTTTGCGGTCGCTGTTTCCAATAAAGTATTGAATAACTGGATCGTTACTAACTGCGTACTTGTTTCTGTGCTTTAATAAGTAATCTAGGTAAAGTGCGCTGGGATTTTGTTTTTTATTAACTAAATCCTGATAGGCTCGTAGTGATCTTTTTGCACTTTTACTGTCGCCCAATACGTAGGCAAGGAGCGTATGAATAAGTTGTAATTCAGCTTGATCTCTGAGTTCTGCTGCTGCTTGGCCAATGGATTTCTCGGCTTCGCGCACACGGCCGATTTGTAAATAAGTGAGCCCTTCCGCGTAGCGAATCGCATGGTTATCAGGGGCATGCTGTAGTGCGGATTTGTAGTCAGAGAGAGCTCCTTCTAAGTTTTCAATTATTCTGCGCACAGAACCACGTAGTGCATATGCTTCGCTTTGCTTAGGATTAATGCTAATTGACTCATTCAGAGCGCTAATTGCCAAAGCCGGTGTGCCAGTCATCCAGTGGGCGCGGCCTAGCATAGCCCAGACCTTGGCGCTAGGTTCGATACGGTTCAGGGTGATTGCTTCCAGAAGTGGTATGGCGTCCTTCGCGCGGTCGGCGCGCAGCAATGTGCTGCATGCGATAAGCGCCTCATCGCTAGTTTCTGGACGAAATCCGGCGTCAAGGGCGCTGAGGATTTGGCTTTGTGCCTCTTCATCACGCTCAAGCTCTTTGAGGCATAGGCCTCGGTAAAAGAAGAGGGACCGGCGTAAAAGGTCGGCATCCTTGGGTAGTATCTTTATGGCCGCTTCGAATTTAGCTCGGGCCGTACCTACGCGGTTCTTAGACATCGCGGCGCGGCCTTCGAAGTAGAGCGCGACATCGCGCAAATTTGGGTGCTTTGAGATTGGATTTATGAGTCTCTCTAGCGATTGCCAACGCCCCTGGCTTGCATAGAGAGTTGCAAGTGTGATGAGCGCTTCAAAATTCTCTGGCTGTTGGCCTGTTAAAATTTGGAGATCTTTAATTGCTCTTTCAGCATGTCCCAACTGTGCGAGCATGCGCGCACGTGTGAGTCGTAGTGCGCTGCGCTGAATGAGGCTGCCATCCCCACCTTGCTCGGAGTAGACAGCGATCGCTTGCTCCATGGCTTCTATTACGAGATTTGCATTTCCCTCACTCATCGCTGCGCGGGCTTTTTCTATGTAGGCCTCGCTTCTTAATTGAAGGCGCCCGCGATCGTCTGAGGAATCTGCACTGTAAATATCGTTAAATGCGTCGGCTGCTTTATCCCACTCGCCATCCGCCATCAGAATCAGGCCAAGCAGTTGTTGTGCAGCGCTAGCATCTTCACTCCCTACAGTAGCTTCATTAAGAACTGAGTCTATTATTTTAGTAGCCTCGTCACGGCGCTGCAGGTTACCAAGTATGAGCGCTCTACTTAGCTTGTATTTAAGATTAGTAGGATCGAGCTCGGATGCACGATCGGCTGAAATTAGGGCTAGTTTTGGTTGCCCTTTATCGAACAGGATCCTCGCTCGCAGGCTTAGGGCAGAAAGATGATTAGGATCAACTCGAAGAATTTGCTCTACACTACTTTCGGCTCCAACTAAATCACCTACTAAATAGTTACCTTCTGCGACCCCGTAATAAAACTCGAGGCGTTCGGTATTAATATCCGCTCTCAGGTATTGGCTATTAATACTGAGAAGGAGAGCTATAATCAGAAAGCGAATACGCATACTTTAGTGTGTGTGCAAAAAATTCCTTTAGGTCAAACCCGTCTAACGAGGCATTTCAGAGGAGGCAAAAAATTAAATACATATTTTATAAAAATTAGACACTACAGTTGGAAAATCGTAAAACTATGATCTAATTAGTTTAAATTATTATGTCATCAAAACGAAAACGTACTGCGGTAGATGTATTTTTTGATACAGTCGGAGCCATCGTGCCTAGTTGTGGTCCCGCCTTACGTATGGTGGAACGTGCTCAAGAGCGACCTTTAAAAATAGGAGAGCGTGTTGTCCTATTCTATAACAGTCCGCTATGCCTTCACTGTAGTTGTAATCGCGCTAAGTTTAAAGAGGAGCGCGCTAAGATGAAAAAGTTAGACGCGCAGCGCAGGACACAGAAGCTACGATAGTGAATCTTAGGACAAATAGAGATTAGGAATTAGAGTAAGGCGATTGAATTTTTTCACCGGAAGTATCAGTCTTGGCTTTCCAGTTCCGCGTAGCGCATTACTTCCTCAAATGTAGTCGTTCCGTTTTTAATATGTGCCCAACCGCTTTCCATGAGTGTGCGCATGTCTTGTGAGACGGCTGTCTGACGTATCAAACGCGCTGAGTCGCGTTGCACGATATGCTCGTGAATTTCATCAGTCATAGTCAAAATTTCAAACATAGCTACTCTTCCTCGGAAGCCGAGATTTCGGCAACGCTCGCAGCCAACAGCTTTTTTAGCCAAGTGCCCGTTTACTGCCTCGCTTGGATCGATCTGCATAGTAGTAAGGAAGCTAGCGACCTGTCGTTCATCATAAGCTGCAGGTTCGGCGCAGTTTAAACAGAGTCGGCGCACGAGACGCTGTGCAATTATCATTTCTACCGACGATGCTATAAGAAATGGTTCGATGTCCATATCGACCAAACGTGTAAGCGCCCCTGGCGCATCGTTTGTGTGTAGCGTGCTCAGTACGAGGTGACCGGTAAGAGAGGCACGAATAGCGATGTCCGCCGTCTCGCGGTCGCGGATCTCACCGACCATAATCACGTCGGGGTCTTGGCGCAGGACAGCGCGCAGCGATTGTGCAAAGGTTAGTCCGATTTCAGGATGAACCTGTGTCTGATTTACTCCAGGCACTTCGTATTCAACTGGGTCTTCGACGGTTATAATTCGGCGCTCGGGTCTATTGATCAGGCGAATGAATGCGGTGAGTGAAGTTGACTTACCAGAACCTGTGGGTCCGGTGACTAGTATAATTCCATGGGGGCTGGACAGTGCATGCGTCAGTTTAGTTTCCTCGGAATCAGTCAATCCAAGCTCGCGCATGGAGAGGGGTTTCGATTTTTGATTGAGCAAACGTAGACTAACGCTTTCCCCGTACATAGTAGGAAAAGTTGAAATTCGAATATCTAACTCGGAGTCGCCTGAACCGAAGGCTATACGACCATCCTGAGGGCGGCGTTTTTCAGAAATATTAAGCTTAGCCATGATCTTAAGGCGTGATATAATGGCTCCCTGAAAGCGGATCAAATTATCCGGGACTCGCACAGCCACAAGTTCCCCGTCGATACGGTAGCGGATCTGTAACTCGTCGCGGTGGGGTTCGAAATGGATATCTGTCGCCCGATCGCTTACAGCTTTTTGGACCACTTCATTCACAAAGCGAATCACTGCAGCATCCTCATCCTCGGACTCTTCATCCTCTGAAATATCGCTAATCAAATCGGACTCATCCAGACTGCCCGAGCCTACACCAAAGTGCTGAGTTATAGTTTCAGTAATTTGTTCTGGGTCACCTAGAAACCAGTTAGCCTTCCGTCCGCTTACTGCATAGATCCAACGATCCATTACTTCGTCTGGTGGCCATAGTGTAGCTAGTGTAATAGGGGTGTCTTCCTCTGTTGTCGCATCGGTCTGAATCGGGATGCACTGATACTCGTGGATCATACGTAAGGGAAGAGTGGCAGTAGGATTATCTATCAGCACTATCTCTTTAATCAGTGGGATGTCAGTGAGCTTAGAAATTTCTGCCACTACTTCACTAGTTGGGCAGTTGCGTAAGTTGGCTAGTTCGATTAGGCGCTCGCCACGGTCCATACTCACCACAGATTGGCGTTGTTCCTCGTCGAGTTCGGAGTAGATGGAGTCAATATTCATTGTGCTAATGGTATATTATCTATAGGGCGCTGCTCGTAAATTCAACAGCTAAGAACAAACATCCGTTAGTCTATCAATCAAATGTACCAGGCGAAAATGTTTAATAAGGGCAAAGCTGCTCATAGAAAGATCAATTATCTATTTTTAATAAGTCTCGAACCCAGCGCCTGTGGGGACCAGATAGGGTAATCCTCTCCAGGCGCCCGAGTGGGACCCATTCTAGTAAACCGTCGTTTTTACCCTTGGTAGTACATTTGTAAATGTGCTCTTTAATTCTGCGATGCGTGATGGAGCGCGATTGACTCGATAGTAGACGCTTATTGGAATTAGCCCCAGATATCATTTTCAGCTCGGGTAGCTCGTATTGACCAGCTAGCTGGGCAGAGCTTTCGGATATATGGTGCAGTAGTAGACGGTTTCCTTGACGGACCCATGCGCGATCGATTTCTACTTTGATTATCGTTTTAGACTCTATCTTTGGGCGCTCTTCTTGAGTACCACGCTCTTTAGCGACGCAGAATTTAGCCACTGGGCATATAACGCAAAGCGGCTTATTTTTTAAGCATACGGTTGCCCCTAGCTCCATCATTGCTTGGTTGTGCAAGCCAGGGTTTTTGCCGTCGAGTATATCGTCAGCCGTAGCAGTAAAAGCTTTGACCGCCGCGCCATTATTTTTAAATTTACGGGCATCATCTTTTAGGCGAGCTAGGACGCGCACTACGTTGCCATCGACGACTGCATTAGCTTGCCCAAGTGCGATCGAACTTATTGCAGCCGATGTATATGGCCCAATGCCGGGTAGTTGCTGCCATTCTTCTCGGCTTTGGGGCTTACTTTCTAGGCTAACGTAGATCTTTGCTAATTTATGCAAATTTCTCGCCCTACTGTAGTAGCCAAGTCCCTCCCAATGTTTGAGGACATCTTCGTCTGCTGCTTTGGCTAAGTTATCAAAATCTGGAAAGCTCTGCATCCATGCATCGAAGTAGGGCAGCATAGTTTTGATTTTGGTCTGCTGAGTCATGAATTCAGAGACCACCGTGCGATAGAGACTGGGCTGTGTCCGCCAGGGCAAGGGACGATGTGCCACAGCATACCAAGCGGATAAGGCTTTGCGGAACTTACTAGGGTGGCTACCTATATTCATTAGTCTGTTAGCAAACAAATTAAATTTGCCTTCCAGCCTAGAATGTCAAACAAACGCAGTCTTGTTACTCTGCGCCGCGCTCATCTTTTGTGTTACAGTAAACTTACTAGCTACGAAGGGCTTCATAGCCCACAAGTTTTCCTGAATCTTCATCCCAAAGACGCAGCTTAATAGATCGCAGGCTGGTCCTAAGTGTCAGCTCTGGTACTTGCTGGAAAAATGGCTCCGATTCATGGCAGGCCCTTAAATTGTAGTTTGGAATGCGAGAGCTTAAGTGGTGAATGTGATGGTAACCGATGTTACCGGAAAACCAATTAAGTAAGGCGGGAAGCCGGTAAAAAGAACTACCCTTCATCGCCGAGTCGGTGTAGTCCCATTCTTCACCCGAGCGCCAGTAGGTATCTTCAAATTGATGCTGTACATAAAATAACCATACGCCCGCCGCTCCAGATACACCAGTCATTGTCAGTTGTATGAAGGTAAAATTCCAAAACCCAAAGATACTAATCATGGCTGCAAAATATACGAGTATACATGCATTCATTATGTATACATCGTATCGGTCACGGCGCTTTGCAAATTTATATGCAAATCGCTGATAGACCAAAAACAGACCCAAGGGGGTTAAAAGAAAAAGTATCACCGGATTACGCGTGAGGCGGTACTGTAAACGAAGCCAGAAACCAGCCGCTTTATATTCTTTTACAGTCATGGTCCAGACATCCCCTACGCCTCTCTCGTCTAAATTTCCTGATGAGCTGTGGTGGGCCGCATGCTGCCAGCGCCAGTGCCGGAATGGAGTCAGGGTCATTAAGCCGGCGATGAAGCCGATTGTTTGATTGGCAGTCTTAGATTTAAAGAAAGAGCCATGTCCGCAGTCGTGAAAAATAATAAAAACGCGCACTAAAAAGAGGCCCGCAAGAGCGGCTAAGCCTAGAGTAAGTGGCATAGACTTCTCTACTGTAAAATACGAAAGTATCCAGATCGCTATAAAAGGGCCCATCGAATTAATAATTTGCCAGACACTTTTTTTCAGAGAAGGGGTCTGATATTTGGCTACAATCTTCCGCCAACTTGCAGTTTTTTTACGTTTGGAGCTAGCGCTTGGAAGGGGTGTTTCGATTTCACTCATGAGTTTCTTATACACAAATTGCTAATAAAAGCGAGCAAGAAGGATATACTTTCTGATAAGAACTCTCTAACTTATTAATTCAGAGTCATATGAATTTGATTGTAGTAAGTAGTAGTATATTATTTGTTAATCATTCCATTATCAGCGTTACTTGCCCCCCGTATAGCCCCTATTAGGTCTTAAAATGCTCTTCCCTACCCTATTTTTTCTTTTGCTCGGCTGTCTTTGTTCCTGGCTCATTATTCAAATATGCCTAGCTACGAATATTGGGAAAGGTAGTGAGGAATTGCAGCACCATCACAGTCATACCGGAGTTGTTCCTCGCATTGGTGGACTTGGTATAATCTTAGGCTTTGGCCTAACCAATGTTCTTTGTTTTGTATTTCTAGACTATGAAAATATTAAGTCGCCCATTTACTACGGTATTTTTGCCGGTGCGGTGGCGTCTTTTTTTCTCGGTTTAATCGACGACTTCCGACCGCTCGGCGCTAAGGTTAAGTTGTCTGCACAGATAGCGATCGCATTTATGGCTTACTCCTGTGGGCTCTCCGTTGATATGTTCGTCATCCCTTTCACGGAAATTCAGGTTAATTTAGGCATTTTTGGTTCGGTCCTGACAGTATTTTGGATCGTCTCTATGATGAACATTATCAACCTAATAGATGGCTTGGATGGTCTAGCGGGCGGCATCGGACTCATGTTGATGGTTTTGTTGGCTTACCTCGCTTTTGAAAGCAATATTGTGATTTCCTACATCCTCGCGCTTGGCATGGTCGGCGCGATTATCGGCTTTTTGTTTCACAATTTCCCTCCAGCTAAGGCTTACTTGGGCGATTCAGGCGCCTATCTAATTGGATTTGTCATCGCATCGCTCTCGCTTCTTAATTCTGAAAAGGGTGCTGTCCTAGCCGCACTTATTGCACCTATGCTTGCTTTGGCTTTGCCTATTGCCGACGTAGCGTACGCCATCATCCGCCGTGCGATAAGGGGCCTGCCTTTATTTAGACCGGACCAGGAGCACATTCACCATAAATTTCTCCGTGCGGGTCACTCTCGGCAGCGGACAGTCTTATTTTTGTATGCGATCTCACTTCTGGCTCTTGTTGGGGGACTACTTGCGTTCGCTTACCAGGGTCGTTATCTGCCTATCTTTATGGGTTTTACCTCTTTCGCTGTCCTATTCGTCTTCCGATCACAGAAAATTTCGCTGCTCGGCATGCGTAATGAACTCAATGAAACCTTGCGAGTGCGCCAAGATGCCCGGACAGCAATTTATCTAAGAGATTGGTTTTTGCTCGAGACTGAGCGCGCTGATAGTGGAAGTAATCTTTGGGAGGATTACTGTTTCATTCTCAAAAAGATGGGAATCTGCCAAGCTGAACTTACCATAGGAGGGATTAAGCGGACTTTTCCCCTTTCAGATAGTCCGTCCGCTGATCTGGAGCGTGTGTGGCATGCGGAGCATTCGATTGGAGAACAAGCGACCTTACGTGTGTGCGCTGATCGGGAAAACTTTAGCGAAAATCACTTTTCTTTGATTGCTGATATAGCAGCAGAAGCCTGGTCTAAAGCTGCCCTGCGCTGGAAAGAGATAAATGATTGCTCTTTAGACTTTGAGTCTAAAGCCGGTGAGTCGACGAATTATCAACAACAAAAATCGCGTAGTCTTTACAGACCGACAT
>CAJWHF010000016.1 GCA_913041275.1 uncultured Opitutia bacterium | reverse complement strand
AGTAAGGAGTAAGCCCCATCTCAGCCTCATCAGCGATTCCGCAAGTGTGAGAAACATAAAGATAACCATCTTTTTGCTGCGCATCTCCAATGATAGTAATTAACTCATCCATCTGCGCCTCAAGAGCAGGATCTGGCTCTATGTTAAGCAAATAAGCCGCACCCTCCATTACCTTATACAAATCCGAACTCACAAAGCGGTGCGTAAAGGGCATCTCATCTTTTTCGCCGCGTAAATAAGACCCACAACGACGTAGATTTTCCGCCGCACGCTCAGTCTTTTTTAATGCAAATGGTACCGTTTCGTTTTTTTGCACGAGTATACGAGGCAACCAGAAAGAGTCATTAATTTTAACCCGGCTAAAGGCAACGGGCGAAACTGGATAGTCCTGAGTTTGTTCTTTTATTATCATTACAAAATTATTTTAGGAAATCTGCTGAAGTAAAATAGTATACTGCTCTAAATCTTTTAAGGATCTATTAGCGCGATGGCACCCTCCAAGACTCTGGGCTGATATGGTGAAATTGAGCCTCGTCACCCTTACGTGTCTTAACCTCGAGTCGGGTCCGGCGCGCATCTTGATAGTAGAAGATATCGACACGGTGTAAGCCTTTTTGCAGGCCGACACTGCCTTCTGCTTCCCAAGCATCTACGTAAGAGTGTGTGTCTAGGTCAACGACTTCACTACCATTGATAAGAATGCGTGCGCCATCGTCGGCATGTAGATGAAAATGATACACTTCATCTACTGAGACGTTCAAATAACTGGTTAGATGTAATCCGAAGCTACCATTATATTCACCAGCGATCGCTTCTAAATCGATACGCTGTCTAAATTGTTCCTGATTCAAAGTACCCGTTCGACTCGGTGAGATGGCATTGAAATCAGGTAATTTGGTTTGTTTACCATCCAGTTCATAGTAGCGGTAAAAGATACCTGATTTGGTATTTTCAATTTCTGCTACAGGCGCTTCTAACTCGGTAGCTGTATAGAGCATGTCGTACGATTCATATTGCGAACCATCCTCGCTATATGCGCGCAATTTAAAGGCTGTGGTTGAATCAATCTCGACTGCATCCTTCCACTCAGGGGAGTTTAGGTCAGGCTCGCTACCGTCCGTGGTGTAGCGAACCAAGGTGCCTGGTAACAAATTCTCTATATTGACCTTAACTGAACCGTGAAAAATACGCGCGCGGGGGGTAGCCCAAACTAAAGTCTGATAGGTTTTCAATTTCTTACCCAGGTCTAATATTACTTTGTTCGCGCTCTGCTGCGTTCGGTATTGGACTGCATTAGCCAAGTTAATTGAATCGCCGACACCCGCAGTTTTCAGCACGGCACGATCCTCCGTATAGGGAGCAATAATAGTCTCCTTAAGTGGGTTGCCGCGAACACTTGCAACTAACTGTACCGCTTCGCCTGTATGCTCGCGCTGTACGTGAGCATGCACCCATTCACATTTGCCTTCAACCACCACGGGTGTATACGTTTCGATATAATCCCAAGTAGATGGCAGGTGCGGCGCAAAAGAAAACTGCTGCTCGGGTATGCTATAGTCGAGTCCAGCCAACCACTCAATTATTGGCAACACTTGAGCTAAATCCCAATTATAATAGCGAGATCCCCATGCTAAGTGGTTGGATTCCCACGCCTCTGGCGCAACCGGGTAGCCCCACTCCCTATGCATGGCTTTAGTATGATTGAGTGTCGTTAAGATTCCTGCATAGGCTTGATCCTGGCGAAACATTCCATCGATCGCTAGCCAAGAGCTAATAGTCGAGCAGCGGAAGATTCCATTCGGAGGACTATCAGCTGCGCGCG
Organism: uncultured Opitutia bacterium; assembly: GCA_913041275.1. Classification (GTDB taxonomy): domain Bacteria; phylum Verrucomicrobiota; class Verrucomicrobiia; order Opitutales; family Coraliomargaritaceae; genus Thalassobacterium. Next base: position 21,959 of record CAJWHF010000016.1, on the reverse strand, counting down.
TATTGACACCGACCGGCGAAGCAAATCCTTTATCCGTATCGAGGACAAATTCTTCTACCATTTGCTGACCCCAATCCTTGGGCATGGCTGCAGATTGAAGCGCAGACAACGCCCAAATGTCCTTCCAAGGCACACCCCGACCACCATAGAAACCATCCCAACGCCCAGACCATTGGTGTTTGAAACTTTTAACCATCTGAGGGCGGAAGGCCTGCCAGTGCTCGACGTCATTTGTCTCGCCAAGTGCGGATGCCATGCTTGAAAGCGCATCCACTGCGTTCACTTCCGTACCAAAGCTTTTTGTAGGCCCATTACCATCCCAATAAAGCGGCTTGAAGACCTTGCCGTAAACCTCTTCCAAATACTCCCGATCACCGGAACGGCGGTACTGCTGCCAAGCTGGTTCGGTCGCCCCAACAAAAACCATCCTAACCAAAGGTGAGTACCATGCCTTACCAAAGTTATCAGGCATGTTGTTAGCCTTATTCTTAAACGGCACCATGTATTGCCAAGAGAGCGCATTACCAAAAGCCCACTTCCATTTGTCAGCTACCCATGACCCCGCTTGAATATACGCCCATGAGTCCCAGAGGTGTAAACCCATGAAGTTATTGACCGCAGTCTGAGTGTGCGGGTATTTTAACCAGCCCTCGCCAATATCACGGAAGTACATAAAATTGAGCGCCCAAAGATAGTAGTAAGTCTCAACCGCCTTCTCGTCTGAGCAGCGGAAATATGGAATCTGCTCATTGAGGAGCTCATTGAACCACTCGGTCTTTGCTGCCATTTCTGGCACCGCTTCGGCATTGCCCTGCTCTGAGCGAGACAGTGCGTCAGAATAATCATCCGCGACCGCAAGTGTTAGCGACACAGGTTGGCCCGCAGGCAAGTTCAAGACGAAAGAGTAACCGAGATTACCTTTAGGCTGCTCGGACCACTTCACATCCTCCATCAGGACGCTGGAACTATACACAAAGCTCAGGCCGTCATACATCATACGCCCCATCTGCGTAGGCTCGCCATAGAGCGGCTTAGCGATCGCTGTGCCAGCCTCTAGTAAGCGCAGCGCGTTGGCGGACTCGTCAAAAGTGATTTCTGATTCACAGGTGCGTGAAAAACTGCCCTCCACCTTATCACCATCAAATCTTGGAACCTTACTAGGCTCCCAAAAGCTTTCCCCCTCAAAACGAATAGACACATCTTTATCGGACAAAATTACTGTCGTGAGCACATCGTCACGGCTAATGAATTTATCTTCGCGAATGTTAACTCCAGCAATTTCGTACTTAGCGACCATCTTATCTGGGCGCCAGTCGAGGGTCTTTGGCTCGGGGTGCTTATATTCGCTACCCTCAACGATCAGGGTTCCATAGGCCGAACGAGTCTTACGCCAAAACTCCCAACCCCAGGAGTCGTGACCATCACCACCGATTTCAGATTGAACAATCGCATTACCACGTGCACGACCATCACGAAAGAGAGGATGAGTAAAACCAAGTGTTTCTGACTCCCAGAACTCATGCCAGTAGGCACCAAACGAGCCCGCAACATAGTAGAGCTTATTACCAGCAATGAAGCCATAGTGCTCGCCTTGTATATCACGCTGCAGCATTTCACAATAATCGGCCTGCGGTGGCTTATTTATATCAGAGCTTTCTGTCGGAGCGCTACCAAATTGCGCACTTAGATTCAATATACTGCAACCCAGAAGAAAAGTTATTCTGGAAAGAAAATAAAGAGGGAAATAAGAAGGAGTACTTTGTGCTGGAGGCATAATTTTAAGAGATATACACTATAGCAAAATTGGGAGTAATTACAATTGATTGAGGCGACCAAAAAATGTCTTATTGCGCCAAATTTAGGTTCAGACGGTAAAATAAAAATTAGTGTTAAAAAATGTCGGCTAAAATTGATTAAGATTACACATGAGCTTAATTTTTCACATCCGTCGCGCTACGAGCGCTACGGATCTCATTAGCACCTCGCAAAATACGATTTCTTCCCTGAAAAAAATTGGTGTAAGATTTCAAATTATTTTCCCACTCTGCTTTGTACTCTTCATCTCCGGCCAAAAAGAGCACAACGTTCATTGAAGGTGACTTTGCACCCTTATCAGTAAAGCGATACTTAAGTAATTCCTTAAAATATTGGATTCCCTTATTTCGATCAATATCTTCATGCCCAGGACCTCCAGGTGGATGCGGATTTCTCCATTTAAGACCTAGCTCATTTGCGTTGCCACGTACATCATCGCGGCGTGTCCTTAAAACCCGAGCTGGTAAGCCGCGACTAGTACGATCGGAATTAATCTTAGCTAATTCATTATCAATACGGTTTCTCATATCTGGAACCTCTTGGTCATACAAAGCAACCTGCCTAGTAAACTCCTCAGAGGATTTATAATCCTCCCACTCTTGTAAGCGTTTGGCACTAGGTGGTGCAGCAAGAGTATCAAAACCACGGTGATATCCTGTAATTATGAAAATAGTATCAGCGTTTTGCTCAAGTGCCACTTGGGTGATGAAAGCTGTATCATTAAAACCATGAGACCATTCTATATTATCCTGCATTTCATTGTTCTTAAAGGCCGTAAGCCTCGGCCTTTCTACTCCAGAGACCCCGCTCAAACCTATCTGGTTAGAATCTGAATTTATTTTAGAAATCCAAGTCACTAAATCATTATGAACAGTAGAGCCAGATGGCACTAAATTTGACTTAAAACGTTTAATGTTCCTGTGGTCATATAGCATCACATTAAACAATGTACCCGCTGAGAGATTACCTACCATGTCAGAAACCTCGTCTTTAATTATGTTATAACTATTTAGACCGCCCTTAGCGTCCGTAAGCATTCGTCTATTCGCATCAATCACAAAAAGTATGCGTTCGGCTCTGGTTTTCAGCCCAAAAATATTAACTTCGGAAAGCCCTATACCAATACTACCGCGTGTGCCACTTAATAAGCTGCCGCCTCCCAAACCTCCCAATCCAGCAGATACCGTAAAACCCTGTTCCATAGAAGGTAGATCCACATCCACCTGCGCAACAGCGATATTACCCACTGCTTTCATCTTGAGTTGCTGCTTTATATTTTGCTGCGGGGCGGACTGTGGCTTGATCACCACTTTTACTTCAGTTGGAACTTTTTCTTCTTTAAGGGGTGGCGGTACATCAAACAAGACATCTTCTTTCATTACATAGTTAGTGATAGTAATGAACCCTGCAATAAACCCAGCAACCAAGTGAACTATTAGGCTTATTGTAATCACCTTAATGAGCAGAGGGTTTAGTTTTATTTTAGGTCTATTGATGGTTATCATTTGATAAAAAAATTCGCGGGGTTTTTAAATAGGTAATTATTAATTGAGAAGTTACTTTTCTGTTGGAACTACGATGCCCTTGATAATTACATTCTGACATAGAACAAAAATAACGAGCGTCGGCACCGCTGCTATCATAAGCGACGCATATACAACTCCCTGAGAAGAGAACTGCTGCAGTTGGTACAGCCAGACAGTGAGAGTCCACATATCTTTGTCTTGGCAGAGAATAAACGCATACATGAAATTACTATAAGCTGCAGTAAATGCCCCTAGAGCAACTACAGCTAGAATTGGCTTTGATAGATTCATTGTAATCATCCAAAATTTTTGCCACTCGCTAGCACCATCAATTTCAGCAGCCTCAAATAATTCCTGCGGCAAACTATCGAAGAAGCCCTTTAATAAGAAAATAGAGTATCCATTAGCCATAGTAGGAAGTAGTAAAGCTGCGAATGTATTCAACAATCCAAGGTCTCGCAGAAGAAGGAAATTTGGTATCATGGTTACTACGCTTGGGAATGCCATAGTTGCGATTAGAAACAAAAGAATCTTAAATTGGCCTGGTAACTGATATCGCGATAGAGCATAGGCCGCCAAAGGGTTCACCAACAAAGCCAGGGCTATGGATGCTAAGCAGTAGAAAAAAGTGTTATAAATACCGTTTCCGTAGAACAGAATATATTCCATTACCATCCGGTAATTAGTGGTGGCGAACTCCCTTCTCAATAATCCACTGTTATTGAGTATGTATTCACGATCTAAATTCAATTGTGGAATATTGATCTCATCAAAATTAGTATACTTATTTCCGTAAGCAGAGGAAACATCTGCGACTGAGCCATATTTTGATTTTAAGTATCCACGCCATAGAAATTCGGGCGTAGTCAAAGACAAACCAGCAATGGGACAGGCTACTGGATTTGAAATGAATAGCATGTAATCGGTTAATTGAGCAGAGGACGTGGTTCTATCCTTAAAAAAGGGAACTGCTTGGAAACTTTCGTAGTTAGTAGTATAAAGTTTATTTAAATTCTCTATATAAGTATATTTCTTCTCTAAAAAATTAGCCCAATTCGGTAGTAAATCAGGGCTGGGAACTACAAACTGTGGGTGTAAGAAATTTCGGACAAAATCATCCCAAATTGGACCAGTAGAGCGAGCTTGTAATACCTTCGATCCAGACTGTTGACCGATTAATTTTAGGTAGTTTTTGTATACATTGTCACAGGACACATAGATACGATCCGATAAAGGTAAATTCGCTTTAAACTGATAAAATGCAGATACTAGCGGTGTATTACTTAATTGATATTTTCGATCGTATAAACGCTCAGCAGGAAACTTCAGAAAAAACCAACTTTCAATTGGTTCATCAAATCGTGTACGAAAAACATCTAGATCATTACTACACATATCGCTAATGAAATTACGATAAGCGCGTTCATTCTTTTGAACAACTTTACCATCTGCGGTGGGCCCAAATGCTGTCAAAAACCAAGAATTTGGCATGTTTGCTGTTTCAACAAAATCTCTCCAATCAGATAATATAACACCCTTCACTTTATCTGGCACCTTTACTAGCCGGAAATTTTGAGCTATATCACCAGTCGCAGCCTGATATTCAGCAATACTCTCGTTATATTTCGCCTCTACATACTTCTTAAAGAGAATATCATCTTTATATAGATACTTCGGAATAATATTAAGATCTTGGACATCCACCTTACTCTTAAAGGAACCAGATGCCATTAAAAGAAATGGATAGACCATAGTCACTGCGCCCAATGCAAGCATAGCATAGAGCACAATGTGAACGATACGTGTGCGCGGCTGGCGTTTTTCAGACTTTAATATAATAGGCATTTTACTAAGTCTTCGCCGTGGTAAAGTTCATTCGAGAGATTCGTTTCATTTGAAACATAGTTAGTCCTATTAGGAAGAAACCAAGTATCCAAGCAATTGCGATAGCTACACCAAAACGCAAATACACATAAGCGTTATAAAAGATCTCAAGCCCAATAACATGTGTAGCGTAGTCTGGACCACCCCCTGTCATAACCAGTACATTATCCGCTGATTGGAATGCACCGATTAATACAAAAATCAGCTGAATCATAATCAAAGGACGAATCGAAGGCAGTGTAATATGCCAAATGCGATCTAGGAATCCTGCGCCATCAATCGCGGAAGCCTCGTAGCTTTCATCCGGAACAGTCTTTAGTGCAGCAAGATAGATTAAGCATCCAGGCCCAACGCCTGCCCAGGCTAAGGGTAGAATGATTGATACCATGGCTTGCGACTTATCTTGTAGCCATTTGTGCGGGCCAATATTAATTATACTAAGTACTTGATTTAACGCCCCTGTTTCAGATGGATCAAAAAACATCTTCCACATCAACATCACGATCAAACCTGAGACTAAGGCCGGCAAGTAGTAAAGGATACGAAAAATAACACTCCCTCTCGGTATCTCACTTAATAAAACAGCTAGTAAAATTGGAGGAATAAATACAAGTAACAGACACCAGAAGACATATTCTCCCGTTCGAAATAAAGAAATCCAAAATACACCATCAAATAAGACTGCCGCAAAATTATCAACCCCCACAAACGTTGATCCTCCAATCACATTGTAATCTTGAAATGCCATTACAGCTCCACGGATCAGCGGATAGTAGTTAAATAAAAAGATCGCGATCAAAGAAGGCATCAAGAGCAGGTACGCTAGCCAATATTTCTTAAGCCAGACTTTAAACCCGAGTTTTCGCCCATTTGTAGTACCCGAAAAAAGGCGCCAAACATACACAAAAAGTAACAGAAACGATAAGAGCATAAAAAGCATCACAACGACTGATACCTTGCGACGGAATGAAATCACATCTTCTGGTATGCGTCCCAACATCTTTTCATTTATATCCGAGACTGCTACGTCGTAGAGTTCTTGTAGACGAGCAATACGGTCCGCCTTCTCAGGCATACGCGGAAGATCTTCAGCAAAAGCACTCTGTAATGGTTTACTAGCACGCTCGATGTACACTTGGCAATTTTCTCCGTATGGTTCGGGATAAGAGTTTCGCATCGAATACTTAAGAGTCTCGGCCCATTGGCTCGGTACCGTTTTTACATATTCCTCGTAGCCAAAGAGCTTGAGTTTTTCGGGGTCTATAAAACTACCATAACCATTCTCAATATAGGTCTTAACTATTACGCGCTGCGCCTCCGGACTTCCTACGAAGCGAATAAACGCCCAAGTTGCTCGAATGAGATCTGGATCCTCTGTCGTAGCGCAGATTCCCAAGCCGCGTACATGTAATTCTGTGATTGATTTACCTATTGGACTCTTTGGAACTGGAACCAGACCAACTTCCTCTGGATTCATAGCAGATATGTGTTCATCCATGTTCATCAAAACGTCATTCATGTAGAGCAGTGCCATGCCAACACGCCCCTTATCCCATAAATGCCACGCTTCCCTACTACGCCCTACTCCGTAGCGCTGCTCACCACTTGAATCTTTCCATGGACCGCCGACTAATTTTAAATAATAGTCCGCTGCCTCGATGGCGCCTGGATCATTGAATTTAGCGATCCAACTACCAGTCTTTTCCTCGCGCTCCACGATCTTGGAATCCATCGAGAAAAAAAACGGTAATGCTGTCCAGCTAGCGCCACCAGTCTCGCTCAAGATCATGCCGTAACGATCCTGTTTAGGAGACTGAATTTTTTTGGCGATCGATAAGAGCTCACTCCAGCTCTTTGGGTACTCGGTTACCGGATTAATTCCAGATTCCTGGAAAACAGTCTTATTATATGCCAAAACCCTGACGAAATAATTAAACGGTAGATAGTAAAAATGCCTTTTACCATCCTCACCGACACGTGAGACCGCATCCCAAACCTGCGGGCGCACACGCGCTTCGAGTTCTTCACGGTACATAATTGACGAATCATAAATCCCTAATTCGACTGCCTCGGCCACCGTCATATCAGCATTTATAAAATCATCTAACGGTAATAAAAAATTACGGCCGATGTAGCTACCTGATTGACGTGTATTTACATGGATAGCATTTGGCGCTGTCTTACCTGCTATCGACATTAATAAAGGCGCTTCGCCAGCTGCGCCCTCAAGACTCAATGATAGTGAGTTACCTTCCGGATAAATGTGCGGGAATTTTTCCCTGAAAGCGCGATAGACCGCTAGCTCTGCCTTACCCGCAATGCTAAAGATCGCGTCCGGACTAGGCGCAAAATCAGTTGTGCGTATATGAACTTCCTTTGGACCTTCTCCGTGTAATAAACCTCCATAAAGGCTAAAAATAGTAAACAGAAAACGAATATTCATGTAACCAAAATCATTCGTCCTCAAATTTCAATGTCGCAGAATTACGACGATAAGTAGCTGGTGGAGTATCAAAATATCGTTTGAATGCTTTAGAGAAAGCAAATGGACAATGATATCCAACTCGCTCCGATATCATGATCATAGTCAAATCAGTTGCTCTTAATAATTCACTGGCATGCTCCATACGAATACGAATGAGCATACCTTCCGCAGTTAAAGAATAATTCTCTTTCATTATACGCTGAAATTGCCGAATAGACATATGCATCTTTTTGGCGAGAGTTGGTAGCTTCCAGCCTGCACCTGGGTTAGCATTTACTTCTTCCCATAATTTAGAGAGTCGCAAACGCATTCGACTCACTCCTCCGGATTGCTCTACCTGCAAGTTACGGATAATCGCCTTAGAGATGTACGTGGCTAATCCTAATGGCATTTTGGAGCCTGGTACATTCGTGGCAGCAGACTCCTGCAAGTAAGCCTCAATGGAGTAAATCAAAGGCACCGTACTATTGGCAATATCCTGGTGAAAAACCGAATCTTCGAGATGAACAAAATCATGAGATCGGTAGAGCGCAGCAGATACAAATTTCCAATTATTCGTAGCTGCGTATCGATAAGCAGTATCGCAAGGGCCTACCCAAATTTGCCCTGCTTCCAAGACGCCTGACTTACCCATGCATTCGTATTCTGCGGATCCAGAATAAGTAATCAAAGCTAGGTGCCATGAAAAAGATAAGCGCCGTATTTCGTAAGGTGGAACTACCTCGTGCAAGCCGACACCACGAATTCCGTGATCGCGAAAGGGTGCCGCATAGCGAGGTGCCATTGGTAAATGTTGGTCACGGCAAGTATCAGGTATACAGTAAAATTCTTTAATAGAGTCCATGTGTATTTACTTTATATTTCGAGACCTATTTACGAAGAAACACACAGACGATTTTCATCTTCCACATCAAATAAATGAGCTTCTTCAAGAATCGGTTTTACGCAAAGATTTTGCCCAACCACAGATTGTATAATTCCAGGCAAACGAACAATTAGTTTATCTCCGGCGATTGTACGTACATGAATAAAACTTTCAGCTCCAAGCGGCTCTCCCAGTTCAATTTGCGTTCGTATAGCGCCCTCTTCATCGTCTGCGCAAGCAATAAAGTGCTCTGGTCTTACACCTAAAATAAACTCTTTTCCGCTGTTAGCCTGAGCAGTCGCCAATAATCGATCCGTCAGAGTAATATGTCCTGTTTGCTCTGTCTCACCCGAAAAATGAAATATGCCCTCTGACTGGGAAAATCTACCTCGAATAAAGTTCATCTGAGGTAAGCCAATAAAACTGGCAGTAAATAAATTTGCAGGACGTTGATAAATGTTTACCGGCTTATCCACCTGCATTATTTCGCCATCTTTCATAACACAAATCCGATCTCCCATTGTCATAGCTTCTGTTTGGTCATGCGTGACATATATCATAGTAGCATCCAATCGTGCATGTAACTTGGAAATTTCGGTACGCATCTGCACTCGCATCTTGGCATCAAGATTAGAAAGCGGTTCGTCAAAAAGAAACACTTCTGGCTTTCGTACTATAGCACGTCCTAGCGCAACACGCTGACGTTGCCCCCCGGACAATGCCTTGGGCTTGCGATTTAATAATTCGCTTAGACCTAAAATATCGGCAGCCTCGTTGACTCGAGCACGTATTTCGGCTTTTGCAGTTTTACGTAACTTTAAGCCAAATGCCATATTCTCCGAAACAGTCATATGAGGATATAATGCGTAGTTCTGAAATACCATGGCAATGCCCCGATCTTTGGGCAGCTGCTCATTCATGCGGCGCTCCCCAATAAGCAAATCACCGCCAGTAATCTCTTCTAGTCCAGCTATCATACGCAAAGTAGTAGATTTACCACAACCCGAGGGTCCGACTAGAACCATAAATTCCTTATCTTTGACAACTAAGTCGATCTCCTTTACCGCGTGAAAGGCATCCTTGGAACCAGGACTGTAAATCTTGGAAAGTTTTCTAAGCGTTAGACCAGACATAATTTATTTAGTAAATAAACAGGAAGTAATGAGGTATGATTAGTCCAAAAATATGAACGCAGATAGTTTCTACTAATAATTATCTATATACAGTAATAATATAATATGTATATTGTCGGAATAAGACATTGTAAAGTGCAAGCCTTAGGATAATTTTGTCAAGCGAATGATCCGATAAGAGATTTCGTATATTTTAAATTTATCTCTCATGTATTAGTTGTAAAATAATCACAAATAAAACCTAGGATTTATATAATTCGCAATAGATCATCATTTTTACGCAATTAAATTTAGGCAATTATAAGTCGTAAAAGAACATAAAAAAAGCACAGAATGACATCTTAGCTTAACTATCTGCCACGCGTTCCATCCATAAAATTTAAAAACGAATTTAATGGAAAATATATAGATTGTTAGTAAGAGCGCTTGAATCGATCCGCGAGCTTATCACACATCTAGCCTAAGTTTGAAGGCTATTGATAGCTTCCATGCTTGATTAAAAGGTGATTTACTGCCTTTATCCCACCCCTTTAACAAAAACTCAGTGCCACAAAAAAGTACAAATCACTACAAACAGTAAAAAAATGAAAACTAATCCAGCAATCGACTTCCCTGAACAGGACGAAATCGGCCCCGAAATGAAGGGCGCTGACGCCCTAGTTGCCTCACTTGAGCGCGAGGGTGTGGATGTGGTGTATGCTTACCCCGGTGGTGCTTCAATGGAGTTACACCAAGCACTGACAAAGAGTACTAAGATTCGCACTATTTTACCACGCTTCGAACAAGGTGGCGGGTTTATGGCTCACGGCCATGCTCGTGCTACTGGTAAAGCTAGCGTTTGTATGGCGACTTCGGGTCCAGGTGCGACGAATTTGGTAACCTGTATTGCAGATGCATTTATGGACAGCATCCCTTTGATCGCGATCACTGGACAGGTTTACCAGCAATTTATTGGAAAAGCAGCTTTTCAAGAGACCGACTTCTTCGGTATGACCCTACCAATTGTAAAGCATAGCTTTCTTGTACTTGATAAAAAAGATCTACCTCGCGTAGTAAAAGAGGCATTCCACATAGCCACAACTGGTCGCCCTGGACCCGTAGTCATAGATATTCCAAAAGATGTACAACAAGAGATCTTCAAGCCGATCTTTCCTGCCAAATTGGAGATACCTGGATATAAAATCGAGTCGACAAAGCCGCAAGCTAACGACGAGGAATTAATAAAGGTCCTTGATTTAATCGGTGAGGCAAAACGCCCAGTTCTTTACATCGGCGGCGGCATTATATCTGCAGATGCCCACATCGAACTACGTGAGTTTGCTGAACTAACTGGGATACCAGTAGCCTCCACACTAATGGGACTCGGCGCCTTTGACGCGGAACACCCACAATCACTCTATTGGTTCGGTATGCACGGCACAGTTGCAGGTAATTGGGCCGTTTGCGATAGCGACATCCTTATTTGTGCTGGCGCACGTTTCGATGATCGCATTACAGGAAAAGTTGAAAAATTCGCTCCAGACGCTGAGATCGTCCATATTGATATCGATGTGTCCGAACATCACAAAAACAAACGTGTCGATCACCCGATACACTCGGACATAAAATATGCGCTCAAACGCTTAATTGAGCTCATTAAAAAAGGGAAGTTGAAAACACCTGATCTGAGCGACTGGTTTAAAACAATCAACGGATGGAAAGAACAGTATCCTTTTTCATATGATAAAAGTGGACACATCACCCAACAAGAGGCGATTGAAACACTCTATGAAGTGACAAAAGGTGATGCCATCATCACAACTGGTGTGGGTCAGCACCAAATGTGGGCCGCGCAATTCTTCAAGTTCCGTGAACCACGCACATACATTAGCTCCCTAGGGCTTGGTACGATGGGCTTTGGCTTACCAGCAGCGATTGGAGCAAAAGTCGCATTCCCCGACAAACTAGTGGTCAACATCGACGGGGACGGCTGCTTCTTAATGAACGTACAGGAACTTGCCACTGCTAAAATAGAGAAGATTAATGCTAAGACAATAATTCTTAATAATCAACACCTTGGCATGGTAGTTCAATGGGAAGATCTACTCTACGAAAGCGTCCGCGGGCAGACTATACTTTGCGACAAAGATAACATCGGTGGTCCAGACAATACAGATGCTCTTTACCCAGACTTCGTTAAAATTTCTGAAGGCTTCGGCGTGGCTGGCGATCGTGTCGTAAAGCGCGAAGACCTTCGCCCAGCGATAGAAAAAATGATCGCCCATGATGGTCCTTATGTACTCGAAGTGGTCGTGCCCTACACAGAGCATGTGCTACCGATGATCAAACAAGGGCTTTCTGCTAAGGAAATACTTATTAAATCTGAGTAGGATATTTAAGTTGCTTCTAGTAGAAGTTTTTAGATCAGCAGTTCGGCCACTTTCAATTTAGTACTCTTTAGCTCTGGCTAAGTGGTCACTAGACGGCGTTTTTGAATGCAGATCGGTCAATAAAAGGAAAGATCTTAACTAAAAAGATTTAGTTTTGATTGTAGTGTTATTTTATGGAGTCTTCTTGCTTGCATGAGGGCTCAAAAAAAACAGCCTTTCCACAATTTATGCCAAAAAGCACTGACATCAAAAAAATACTCATCATAGGCTCAGGTCCAATCGTAATTGGTCAGGCTTGTGAATTCGACTATTCTGGAACTCAAGCCTGTAAAGCGCTGCGCGAGGAAGGCTACCAAGTTGTCCTAGTAAACAGTAATCCAGCCACTATTATGACAGACCCAGAGTTTTCGGATGTCACTTATATAGAGCCGCTTACAGTCGAATGCCTCGAAAAGATCATAATTAAGGAGCGCCCGGATGCTCTTTTGCCGACTCTCGGCGGACAGACTGGATTAAACTTGTCGATGAATTTACACGATGCGGGCATCCTAGATAAATACGGGGTACAGATGATCGGCGCTAAACCAGAAGCAATCATCAAGGGCGAAGCTCGCGAAATTTTTAAACAGGCGATGCTCAAGATCGGCTTGGACGTAGCGCGTTCGGCTACAGTTTCGACTCTTGGCGACGCCCTCAAAGCTGCCGATGAATTGATCGGTGAATTTCCTATCATCATCAGACCCAGCTTTACGCTCGGCGGATCAGGCGGCGGAATCGCTTATAATCGAGAAGAATTCGAGAGAATGGTGCAAAACGGCCTTGATATCTCACCTACCAATGAGGTTCTAGTAGAAGAATGCCTGTTGGGATGGAAGGAATACGAGATGGAGGTCATGCGAGACCACAAGGATCAGTGTGTAGTAATATGTTCGATTGAAAATTTTGACCCTATGGGTGTACACACTGGCGACTCGATTACTGTGGCCCCAGCGATGACACTGACGGATAAGGAGTTTCAACTGATGCGCGATGCATCCTTTGCCTGTATCCGCGAAGTCGGTGTAGAGACCGGCGGCTCAAATATACAATTTTCCGTAAATCCAGAAAACGGGCGCATGGTGGTCATTGAAATGAATCCACGCGTCTCCCGTAGTTCCGCACTAGCCTCTAAGGCCACAGGTTTTCCCATTGCAAAAATTGCTGCGAAATTAGCAGTCGGGTACAGCTTAGACGAACTACAAAATGACATCACTCGGGAGACCCCAGCTAGTTTTGAGCCGACTATCGACTACGTGGTGACCAAGATCCCTCGTTTCACATTTGAGAAATTTATCGGCGCAGACACTACACTCACCTCAGCCATGAAGTCCGTTGGGGAAGCCATGGCCATTGGCAGGACTTTTAAAGAATCATTTCAAAAAGCTCTGCGGTCTCTTGAGATCGGAGCCAAAGGCTTTGTAGGGCCGGCGAAGTTTCACGAGAAAATCACTGACTTACAGGCCATACGACAGGGAATTGCGATCCCTACTGCCGAACGTGTCTTCTGGCTACGCCATGCTTTTTTAAACGAAATGAGCGATGAGGAAATCCATGACGTCTGTAAGATCGACCCTTGGTTTATTAATCAAATGCGCCAATTGGTAGAAATTGAACTCGATTTAAAAAGTAATAATTTAGATTCGCTTGATGAAGCCACTATGCGTGAGGCTAAAGAGTCTGGTTTCAGCGATGCACTAATAGCTGAATTAATAAATTCTGATCGCCAATCCGTACGCAAAAGGCGTGAAAAAATCAACGTTATGACATGCTATCGCCTAGTTGATACCTGCGCAGCCGAGTTCGAAGCTTTGACGCCTTATTATTATTCTTCTTACGGATCGGAAAATGAACTTTCCGTTTCCCAGAAGAAGAAAATCATGATTCTAGGCGGAGGGCCGAATCGGATCGGTCAGGGGATCGAATTCGACTACTGCTGCGTACATGCATCCTTTGCCCTACGCGAGGCCGGGTACGAAACTATAATGGTGAATTCCAATCCGGAGACCGTTTCTACTGACTACGATACTTCGGACAAACTCTTCTTTGAACCGCTCACATTAGAAGACGTTCTAGAGATCTATTATCAATCGAAGTGCGACGGCGTAATTGTACAATTCGGCGGCCAGACCCCACTCAACCTTGCAAGCGAGCTTGAAAGCCACGGCGTAAACATCATCGGTACCTCCCCTTCTATGATCGATGCAGCTGAAGACCGCGACCAGTTTCGCGATATACTCGATCGCATCGGTCTGAAACAACCAGAAAACCGTATCGCTCATTCTCTAGACCAGGCCTACGAACTAGCTGACGAAATCGGCTTCCCTATCCTTTTGCGTCCCTCATTCGTACTAGGCGGTCGTGGTATGTTTATCGTCTATGACATTGACGAGATGAGAAAGATCGTGCGTGAAGTGTTCGACGTCGCTCCGGGTACACCAGTTTTACTCGATAAGTTCCTAGAAGATGCCTTTGAATTAGACGTGGACTGCATCTCAGACGGCGAAACGACTGTTATCGGTGGCATGTTGCAACACGTAGAATTTGCAGGTGTACACTCAGGTGATGCGGCCATGGTCATGCCCCCTCATACACTCTCCTCTTCTATGCTAGAGACCGTTCGTACTGCGAGCTACGCACTGGCTAAAGAGCTTAAGGTCATCGGCCTGATGAATGTGCAATACGCAATAAAAGATGACGAGCTCTACATAATCGAAGTAAATCCTCGGGCTTCTCGTACCGTTCCCTTTGTTTCGAAAGCAATTGGGGTGCCATTAGCTAAGTATGCCGCGCGTATTATGGCCGGTGAAAAGCTCAAGGAGCTAGGCTTCACCGAAGAAATTATACCACCCTACTGGGCGGTCAAAGAGTCTGTTTTTCCCTTCAACCGTTTTCCTGGTGCACCCGTTATGCTCAGCCCTGAGATGCGTTCGACCGGGGAGGTCATGGGACTCGATAAAGACCTCGGAGTAGCCTTTGCTAAATCTCAAATGGCGGCAAAGCCCGCCCTGCCAGATTCTGGCGATGCTTTTATCAGTGTAAAAGACTGCGACAAGGAACAGGCAGTCGAGATCGCGCGCGAACTTAGTAATCTAGGCTTCGGTATTTTAGCAACCGTTGGCACCGGAAAGCTTTTTAAAGAAAACGGCATCGATATAAAAAACGTCTACCGACTCAGCGAAGGCCGACCAAATGTAATTGATCTAATAAAAAATAACAAGGTAGCCTTAATTGTAAATACACCACAAGGTACCGTTCCGCGCCAGAACGAAAATCAAATTCGTACCGAGGCTGTAAAGCATAGCATTTGCATTATGACCACAATCTCTGCTGCCTCCGCGGCGGTTGAGGGCATTAAAGCACTCCGTGAAAAAAGTTATGAAGTTCGTTCCATCCAAAGCTACAGCCAAGAAGCGAATCCTAAGTAATCAATTAACGCATATTCTTGATTCTGTGCTTATACCCCACTACTAGTCTTCATTAAAGATGAACGAACCTACTACTATCATAGCACTTCTGTATGGGCCAGATCAGCCAGGGCTTGTCTCTCGCGTATCTGGATGGATTTACGCGCAGGGAAGCAGTATCGTTCACGCCGATCAACATGAAGACCCAGAGGCTAAAATTTTCTTCCAAAGAATTGAATGGAGCCCGAGTGGTAAGATCCAAGAAGAAGCAGCTAGCTTCGAGGAGTTTGCTACGGTAGATCTCAAAATGACTGCGAGAGTTGCCCTATCCTCAGATCGTCCCAAAGTCGCGCTTTTTGTTTCCAAAATCGACCACTGTTTTCACGATACCATTCTCCGCTTCCGCGCAGGCGAAATGTCCGGAGAGTTGGCCTGCATTGTTTCCAATCATAAAGAGCTCGCGCAAGAGGCAGAACGCTATGGAATTAAGTTTTACCATGTACCTATCAGTGATAGCGCTGAGTTCGAAGCCGAACAACTGCGTATTATCCAAAAGCACAACGTCAAGTTAATCGTCTTGGCACGCTATATGCAGATCTTATCAAGTAATTTCTTAGATGCAGTAGATTGCCCAGTAATTAATATTCACCATTCTTTCTTACCTGCCTTTGCAGGAGGCAAACCCTACCATCAAGCTCATTGTCGCGGCGTAAAACTTATTGGGGCCACAGCCCACTACGCGACAGCTGATCTGGACGAAGGCCCTATCATACATCAAGACGTGACTAGAATCAATCACCGTAACGTCATACCAGACTTAATTCGCAAGGGCCGCGACCTGGAAAAATCTGTATTTGCCCAAGCGATACGTCTGCATCTAGATAATCGTATTTTAGTCTATAACAATAAGACAGTTGTTTTCGACTAGTAAAAAGTGAATAATCCATCACATATTACATTAGACTATTAATTTCTAAATATCTTAAAAATGAACCGTCCTAAAAAAAATAAAATTGATAACCCCACCTTACCTGAGGAGAAAAATGACATTGTCGACGAGAGAAACTTGGTCGATCTAGAAGATTCTTCAGAGGTATCAATCGAAGATCGGATTAGCGTGTATTGGATGGAGAACAAGTCTTTCGTCAGCGGGTCTATCATACTACTCTTACTACTTGTTATTGCCTTTAACGGTGCACGAATTTACAAGAATTTTAACGAGGAAAAAATTCAAATTTCCTACTCAGAGGCTAAGACCAATGATACTCTAGGAAAATTCGCCGAGAGTAATAGTAGTGGATATCTCGGCGGCCTAGCAGCACTAACTGTCGCGGACGAAGCCTTCGCGGAAGAAGATTTCGAAAAAGCGCTAAAGTTTTATTCGACTGCTAGTCAGGCCCTTACGGATAATGTCCTTCAAGGTCGTGCTTTAATTGGCCAAGCTTTCGCCCTGTATTACAATGAGCAAAAGGGCGAAGCACTCGATCAGCTAGAAGCAATAGCCGCAAACACCAGCCTTGCTGAAGTAGCTCAAATAGAAGCTGCCTACCACCTTGCCGTAGAAGCAAAGGGTGCTGGGCGTAGCGAACAGTACGATCGCTATGCTACACAGATTAAGGCTAGTGAAATCGCAAGTCAGTGGCAGCAACGACTCGCCATGTTTGAGCAATAATTACTCTCTGATCGCAGAACAATCAACGAGCGGATAAGCATGAAATTTATATTTTATTTAGTTTTAGTTATATCGGCGACTAGTACATCGCTATCTGCAGCTAAATATTTTAAATCTCCAGGCATTTACCGAAACATAAAAACAATTGATGGGGATCCTCACTCTTACTCGGGCACATATGTTGAACCGTCCGCCGATCTCAGAGGTGTAGATCTCTCTGGCGCGGACCTCTCTAATGCTTACCTGTTTAGCGCTATTCTCAATAATGCGAACCTTGCTGGTGCAGACCTCAGTAATGCTAACTTATTGGACAGCAGTCTGAGAAATACAAACTTACCTGGCGTTAACTTCTATGGCGCAAACTTAAGGTATGCAAGTCTCTCGAATGCAAATCTCTCAGGAGCTTATCTTCTCGGTGCGGATCTCTTTTATGCTTCTTTCTTAGATGCTAATCTCTCAGGAGCGGACCTTTCAAATGCTTTTAACGTTGATTATGCATACACTTGGAGTGGAGCAAATCTTTATGGCGCAACCCTGCCAGACGAATTTGACCAGGAATGGTTCGAGTCGCAAGGAGCCACTTTTTCAGTTCCAGAACCGTCCACCTACTCCCTATTATTTGGAGGGCTGGCTTTCATTTTAGTCGCTCTGAAGAGGCGCTAATCGCTACTGAGAGTCTCTATGATTTGAGAGACTACAAATCAATCAGCCATTTTAAAGCGAAAGTACTTCTTTCCCTGTCCAGCCTGAATTGGAACCTGTAATGCAGAGGAACCTCCAGTAGTCCATACACCGAGGTCATTACTTTCTTCGACTTCCAAAGACAAAGTTGCTTCTCCATCTTGTACTACTATGCCCACGGAGCCTGGCCTAAGATCGGTTACTTCTTCGAGTGTTAATTTGGCATCCCTTTCCGAAACAACTATCTCGTATTCTTCTAGAGTCGGCCTCTGTGATAATATGTAATTATCCAAATCTAATTCAGCCTCTTTAATTGAATCGTGCCTAAGATCCACAATTGCAGCATTAAGGTTTTGAACCATACCATCGGCAATGAATGAAGTTTCAAATGATCCGACTGGATTTGGTACCGTACTTGTTGGGACATTACCCGCAAGACATCTATAAGATACACTATCTGGAATACTCTCTTTATTCGTTAAATTCCATGTGATTGCCCTACTATTACTGTCATATGATCCACCTTCTGTAATACTACCCGATTCTATGCTAAATTCTTCAGGTATGTATTCAATAAGTGTGATGGGCTCGCTACCTAAATCGCTAATTGTGAAGTCCCACGCACCTGAAAAGGAATTAGAACTAAATCTATGCGGAATAGCTCTTGGTGTGCTTGGAAGCAGTCTCTTGCTTCTATGAGTAGCTTCAAGCCGTGAATCAACGCCAGCGTGCGGCCCTAGGGAAGGCAGGCTAAATGCCGCAGTGAATAAAGGATGCCAATTACTAGTAACAATTATGTCAGACAATTCATCCCATAGCATGGAAAGGTATATATCCCCTCTAATTCTAGCCGATGGTGTAATTGTCAAAGATGTGTTGTAGCTAGCTTGATCGTATATTGGGCCAAAATTATAAAACAACTGCTCCTCTGAAGCTGAACTATCATCAATAGAAAAAGATAAAGAAATGGGCGCGTCTTCATTTACTAAACTAATGTTCCGATAGTTCTTACTAAATACGGACCCACTCCTATTCCAGCTATTGTAGGGCCTTACCCGAAGATCTATTGAGTCCCCTCGCACTCCAATGTCAGCTTTAAAATCTCCTCCTACTGCTGCGTACTCTGCGTTATACGCAAATCCACTCTGCTCATATGGAAGTTCTAATGTGATTATATTCATTGGCGTAGGTCCAAGTGGTGGATCAAAATCTTGGCCCATATCAATTACTTTTCCGAGAACTGGATCATACCTACCCTTATTTATAGCCCACACGCCTAGAACCTTTATTTGTAGGGCAATACCAGCACCTGCTTCCAGGGGCATTTCTTTGCCTCGGTATCTGTGGACCGGAGGCACGCCAACACTCCTGTAAAAATCAGTATCAGCATCAAGAGTTTCCACTTCAATAGATGCTTCGTAGTTTGTTTTATCTGGATCATCCGATGGAATTACTCTTTTTGAAACTTCGACATCTGCAGTCCAAGGAATTCTTAAACCAAGTCCAAACCCAGCAAATACTGATGTGTGTGCATAATACCACCATCTGTCATAAGTAACTCCTTTCGACCATTCATTACCAAATGTGAATCCGTTGAGCATTTTCTGATTATAAGAAATTATACCACCTGAATCATCTGAAAATGCTGTTCCGGTTTCAAACGTGTCTGACCTAGAATCTTTTATAGAAGCGAGTCCACTCGCATTAAGTTCTTTGCCTGGAACGGCCTCATTAGCCAATACACCTATCGTATGCGCATTTATAGGGTCGCTCAATGTCCTTACTAAGCGACTGAACTCAACCGTTTCGATTATAGTGACAGGTCCCCTGTCTTTCTTGAGTTCGCTAATCAATTCTTGCACTCCTAAATTACCTGCATCACGTGCTTCCGCATACAAATTAAGATGCTCGCCAGAATTGATATAATTTTGCGCAAGTACTTCTAAATCCTGCAGATTTAAAGGATTAGATGTGACCGAGCTGTGGCTAGTATCTATATTAGGTGTAGACCCGTTAAAGGTTTGGGCAAATACGGCACCATCTAATACATAAAAATTCGTTGTTTTTCGTAGTATCAGCCTATCGGTCCAAACTTCATATTCTTCAGAGGTAGACCAAGTATTTTTTACGGCCGGGGTTTGCCCAATATCTAATTTCGCTAGTGTATCCTGTAACCTTGCTGTCACATCAAATACCGTATTTCCGACACCGCCTACCGTGTAAGAGATTCCATTATTAAGGTAAATAGGAGTACTCTCTATTTCAGCGAGATTTCCACTTCCGATCAGCATATTTGTTGCCGGAAAAGCAGTCTGTACAGACACTGCAATTAGGGGCAACAGAAGTCTATGCTTATAAAGCATATACAGATTTTGTAAAAATCTAGGTCTTTGCCAAGGAAAATCCTAAAAGTAATCATAAGAAGCTCAGTAACTTAATTTATAGAGCTAGCAGTCCCGCGATCGATAAAACTATAGATTACAAATTTCTATCTTTAGTCTTGTAAACAAACACTCTACTGGTTTTGTAAACGACTTCTAATTTGAATCCTTGACTCATTTTCCTCGCGAACTAATTAGTCAAAAATTAGCTAATTTATCTTTTTTGCTCAGTAGCTCAGCGGTAGAGCAGGTGACTGTTAATCACTTGGTCGCTGGTTCGATCCCAGCCTGAGCAGCCACTTAAAAACGGGGCAGTGGGATTTATTTCACTGCCCCTTAATTATTTATTTGGTCTACTTTTGGTCTATATGATCTGCTTTATTTTAGGTATTTAACCTATAGTGGTTGGCACTATTTCCGTATCTTAAAGCTCAGCCCCACTCATTTTAGAAAAACCCAATACCCTATTCTTATTGGTATGCTAGGGGGAGCTTTTTTTCTTTATTTGAATCTGAATATATTTACAAAAGTAGTATGAAATATAAGTGTCTGTTTGTACTACTTCTATTTATTGTCTTCATGGATGCTGGGGAATTACCACCAACAGCCGTAATAACGAGCCCAATCAACGGAGGTGATAGCCCCTACACTATTGGAGACACTATAGCCATAGACATCTCTGCAGAAGACCCCGACGGCAGCGTTACTGCGGTCCAAGTCTACAATAGAACTTTTTTACTCGGTACAGCGATGCGAAGATCAAACTATTCTTTCCGCTTTTACTACACTGCTAACTCCGTAGGCGTGGTCGACTTAAAAGTCCGTGTCGTAGACGATAGTGGTAATACTGCTGTCTCTGGTATCGAGACGATCACCGTTGAGACAGGTAATCTTCCATTAGTTGCGATCGACGAGATAAACTCGGTAAGATATGGCGAGACAAGAACTGCTGGTGATAATGTGAGGGTTTTGGTGAATGCAACCGATGCAGATGGGTTTATAACCCAAGTACAAATCTTCAATAATGGTGTTTTGCTCGGACAAGCAGACCCCACGGGAGTAGCCGGTCAGTACCGCTATAATCTCTTAACAGATATTACAAATGTTGGCTTTCTTAGCCTAGAGGCAAGGGCTACTGACGACCGTGGTAATGTAGTCTCCTCAAGTGTGGTTGGCTTATATGTAACACCTGGAAGTGCACCTTCTGTGAGTATAGCCAGCCCCAGTTATGGCTTTTCTGTGCAAGTCGGTGTACCATTTGAGGTCCGAGTCTCGGCATCAGATGCCGATGGAAGCATAGCTTCTGTGCGCCTAAGAGATATTAATTTCGATAGAGAAGCTGGTACCACTGAAAATGGCGTCTTCACACCTGGTGCTGTAAACGAGTCGACTCGTTCGTTTAATGGAAATCTCATGCAGGAGTCCTCAGTAGCAGGAGAGTATGTCTTCACCGCAACGTTATCTAATCCAGACATTGTGGACTTAGTAGCCGTCGCGCTCGATAATGCGGGTAACCAAGTAACTTCAGTACCTGTTCAGTTTATTGCCACCACTGGCAATGCACCTACTGTGGCAATCACAAGCCCAACTGCTGGAGGTAATAGCCCTTATAACTTTGGAGATGCCATCGCCATAGAGATCACAGCAGAGGATCTCGACGGTAGCGTAAGTAGTGTCGACGTCTATAATGGCTCTGCCACCATAG
>CAJWHF010000015.1 GCA_913041275.1 uncultured Opitutia bacterium | reverse complement strand
CTATTGGACAATACACATCTAGTCCGTTATTTATACCAGTAATATAGTCGTCAAGGCCGTGTCCAGGAGCTGTATGAACACAACCTGTTCCACTGTCGGTAGTAACGTAGTCTGCTGGTAGAATAGGAGAGATACGATCTATGAAAGGATGGTGTGCTTCAATGTTTTCGAGATCAGATCCAGAGTAAGTAGCAACGGTCTCGAATTCTCCTAGTTTACACTCGTTTACTACGGCCTCAACTAGCGATGTAGCAATGATCATAGTGCCATGGGAGAGCGTCTTAATTGCCGAATACTCGATTTTTGGATGAACAGAAACAGCTAGATTAGCCGGTAGTGTCCAAGGTGTGGTCGTCCATATCAGTATGGAACTGTTTTCGTCAGGCAAATTCAGCTGAGCTCGGCCTGCTTGAGAAAGTTGTAATTTAACGTAGATAGAGATACTGTTGTGGTCTTTGTATTCAATCTCTGCCTCAGCAAGTGCAGTGGCACAAGGGATGGACCAGTAAACTGGTTTCTTACTACGATATACTAGGCCTCGTTCGACGAAAGTAGCAAAAGCTTCGAGTTCAGCTGACTCATACTCGGGATGAATAGTCCAGTACTCATTGGACCAATCGGCTGTTACGCCTAAGCGCTCGAATTGCTCACGCTGAATTACTCGATAGTGATCAGCGAAATTTGCGCAGGCTTTACGGACTTCTAAAGGAGTATAATCAGTGCGTCCAGAATCCTGTAATTCACGTGATACCTTATGCTCAATGGGCAGTCCGTGACTATCCCAGCCAGGAATGAATGGCGCATTCATTCCGCGCATCCATTTGTAGCGTAATATTGTATCTTTTAGGGTCTTGTTTAGAGCATGCCCTAAGTGCAAATCACCATTTGTAAATGGTGGTCCATCGTGTAATATAAAATTTTCGCCTTGTTTGTTCTTAATTTGAATTTGGTCGTAGAGATTAGATTCTTTCCAGTGATCAAGGCGGCCTGGCTCACGCTCCACTAGATTTCCCCTCATCGGAAAGTTAGTTTGCGGTAGATTGAGCGTGTCTTTGAGGTCTTGCGACATAACGTAAAGCGAGTGATCCTTAAAAAGCGCGGCATACTGTATTTTTGAGCTTCCAAGTCAAGCACACAGAATAATCTCGCTCTAAAATCAGTAATATCTTTCTTTGCGAACGCCATTTATGCTCTAATATCTCTAAAATATGTCTTTAGCGCTCATTCAAATATCTTACTCAGAACTGCAGCTTATTGTTTTGATTCTTTTTATGCTCCTAGGGCTATCGGCGCTAATTTATGGGGGTGATATCCTCACAAAGGGTGCATCCTCAATTTCGGTCAATATGAGAATTGACCCGATGATAGTAGGCCTAACTGTGGTATCGATAGCTACTTCTATGCCTGAGATGGCGACATCAATGGTCGCAGCACAAGAAAATCCTGGAATTGCCCTCGGAAACATACTCGGTAGCAATATCGCTAATATTGGATTAATTTTAGGCATAACTGCATTTTTTGCGCCGCTTAAGATCAAGAAGCACATGGCACAAAAGGAAGTGCCATTTCTCATTAGTGTCAGTGTTCTATTTATCTTCTGCGCTTACAGCGGTGGACTAAGTCACTTGGAGGGTGCGCTACTCTTAACTCTGACGATTGCGTATCTATTATACGTTGTAAAAACAGCATTAAATAATCCCACTACAGAATCCGAAAACATACCACTAGGTAAGTCTGATGAAACTATAGCGCAGACTACTAAAATTGCCATTTTACTAGTTTTCCTTGGGGCAGTTTTACTTGGTTTAGGTGCAGATGTTCTTGTCGGTGCTTCAGTCGAAATTGCTTCACGTATGGGGGCAAGTGAGCTTCTAATAGGAATAACGATAGTGGCAATAGGCACAAGCCTCCCTGAATTGGCAGCTTCAATTGCTGCTATCAGAGCGGGTCAATGTGATATGTGCTCCGGCAATATCGTAGGCTCGTGCTTATTTAATATTTTATTAATTGGAGGCAGTGTCTCTGCAGTATGGGGAATCGAAATTGGCAATGGGCCAACAGTCATCGAATTTTCAGCCTTTTTACTACTGCCGTGCCTACTTTTTTGGTTTTTCAAAAGTGGACGAATAGTTACACGAAAAGAAGGCGTTGTCTTACTCTTTACCTATGCTATAATCATCTCGCTTTCAGCGCTTAGTAACTACGGCTACATTAGCCAATAAGATTTTTTCAGTAAACCGATACCATAAAGAAATATCCTACTGCAAATGCCAAAGAAAACAAAGCCAGTAATCTTAATCATCCGAGACGGGTGGGGTGCTAACCATGATTCTTCTTACGATTCTTATAACGCTGTTAAGCTAGCCAAGACTCCAGTTGCGGATATACTTACTCAGAGCTATCCTAGTACGGAGATTGAAGCCTCAGGACTCGCTGTGGGATTGCCGGTTGGCATAATGGGTAACTCAGAAGTTGGCCATCAAAACATTGGCGCTGGGCGTGTAGTCGATCAAGAAATTGTACGGATCAATAAAGGTATAGAGACAGGCTCAATAAAAAGCAGCCCTACTCTTAATGCCGCATTTGATAATGCAAAAGATTCAGGAAAGGCGCTTCATTTCCTAGGGCTTGTATCTGATGCTGGTGTACACTCGATGCTGGATCATTTTTATGGTTTGTTAAGACTAGCTAAGGAATACGGTCTAGAGACCGTTTACCTTCATGCTTTTACTGATGGCCGTGATACGGGACCATTTACTGGGAGTACTTTTATCTCTGAGGTTGAAGCAGAAATGACTAAAATGGGTATCGGAAAAATTGCTTCAGTTACAGGTCGTTATTGGGCAATGGATCGAGACAATCGTTGGGATCGAGTCCAGCGCGCCTACGACTGCCTGACAGGGCGCGTTATAGAATATAGTGCTAATTCTGCAAAAGATGCAATTCAAGGGCAGTACGATAATCCAGAGACTGAAGGTACTAAGGGTGACGAATTTTGTCCGCCAACGTCCATAGTAGATGAATCCGGTCAACCCATTGGTCCAATTGTAGATGGAGACTCCGTCCTCTTTTTTAATTTCCGGGGGGATCGACCTCGACAGCTTACCCGTGCTTTTATTGAAGAGGGTTTTGATGATTTTGACCGAGGTAAGAAACTTGCATTGTACTTTGCGACTTTAAGCGAATATCAAAAGGGACTCTGTAATAATATAGTTTTTTACAAACCCGAAAAAATGGCAGATATTCTTGGTGCTTTTGTCGCAGAACAAGGAATTGCTCAATTCAGATGCGCTGAGACAGAAAAATTTCCTCATGTCACCTTCTTCTTCAACGACTACAGAGAAGAACCATTCCCAGGAGAAGAACGTGAATTAGTACTCAGTCGTAAGGATTGTGCAACTTACGATGAAAAGCCAGAAATGTCAGCATACGGAATACGTGATGCTACAATTGAAGCCATAAAATCAGAGAAATACGGACTTCTTGTGGTTAATTTTGCAAATCCCGACATGGTTGGTCATACTGGTGTACTCAAAGCCTGTGTTGAAGCCTGTGAAATAGTGGATCAATGCGTCGGTGATCTACTAAATGCAATTGATGAAGTTGGTGGTTCTGCTGTTATCACTGCCGACCACGGAAACTCTGATCAGCTCTGGAGTCATGAACGAAACGGTCCCCACACGGCACATACTCTGAACCCAGTAGAAATTGTTGTCTACAGCGATAAGTATATTAACTCGAAGCTAAGGTGCGGTGGGTCCTTAGGTGATATAGCCCCAACTATACTGAAATTGATGGATCTTCCTCAACCAGATGCTATGACTGGGAATAGTCTAATTCTATAGTACTGTGAAAATACAATCTGCACGACATGTAGGATGCGCTACTGATCTCGAATCTTGCCCACAGAGTCACCATCCAGAATTTGCTTTCGTAGGCCGTTCTAATGTCGGAAAATCTTCGCTTATCAATACACTCGCAGATGTTAAAGGCTTAGCGAAAATCTCTAGCACTCCAGGTAAGACCAAGTTAATTCATTTTTTTAGGATTAACGACCTCTGGACCTTAGTAGATCTGCCAGGATATGGTTTCGCGAAGTTATCAAAAGAAAGGCAAGCAGAGTTCAATAGGAGTGTAAGCCAATTTCTAAATGAGCGTACGAATATTAAGCAAGTATTTGCATTAATCGACTCTCAGCTCGAACCACTAGAAACAGATTTAGCATTTGTCGATTGGTTACAAGAATGCAAAATACCATTTTCTATAATACTTACAAAAACTGATCGTAGTGCAGAATATAAAGTCGCTAAGCATGAAGAGAAATTAATACAAGCACTTCTAGATTATGGGCTACGGCCCACAGAAATTTTCAAGTTTAGTTCTAAAACTAAGAGGGGCCGTGGTGCATTACTAAATTGGATAGAAGGGCAGCTCCCTAAGGACCAAAAAAAGAAAAAGGGCAAAGCTATCCAATTGGGCTGGATGCAAAAGTAGCTACATTTACTCTTAGCTAACATACTTTTGTACGACAGGTATCCTACGGCCTATTCCGAAAGCTAGTGGGGTAGTTTTTAGACCAGGAGCAGCTTGCTTACGCTTGTACTCATTCAGGTCCACTTTACGGACGATTTCATCTACTACTCCCTCATCGTAGCCTTTACTTTTGATCTCCGCACGTGAGAGCCCTTCCTCGACATAAAGCCGGAGAATACCATCTAAAATGGCGTAGGGAGGTAATGAATCTTCATCTTTCTGACCTAGGCTTAATTCAGCTGAGGGCGCCTTATTTAGCGTATTTAAGGGGATTAGTACATTCTCGTGATTCAAATGGCGTGCGAGGGCATAGACCTTCATCTTTGGGAGATCTGATATAACTGCAAGGCCACCACACATATCACCGTACAGAGTGCAATATCCTACTGCTATTTCACTTTTATTACCTGTAGTTAATAGAAGTGCGCCAAATTTGTTAGAAATAGCCATAAGAAGCAGGCCACGAGAACGAGCTTGTATATTTTCTTCGGTCACGTCCTTTTTAAGGCCGTTGAAAAGTTCATTAAGAGCAGTTTCAGCAGATTTAACTATCTCGGATATAGATAACTCGTGGTATTCAATACCTAGATTTTCTGCGAGAGCCGCGGCATCATCACGGCTATGCTGACTCGATATTAAAGAGGGAAGGGCAATACCTATTACGTTCTCCGAGCCGAGCGCTATTACAGCTAGTGAGGCCACTACGGCTGAATCTATACCCCCACTAAGCCCAATGAGTGCTTTTTTAAAACCACATTTATGCGCATAATCACGCAAGCCGATTACAAGTGCAGCTTGAGTAGCGGCATTTCCCTTTGGGTTAAAGTGTTCGGATATATAAGAAGCGTTGTTAGATAAATCAATTACTTGGCTTTCTTCACGAAAAGCAGCTAAGCCTGCAACTAATCCACGCTTGGGGTCTACTACAATACTTCCTCCATCGAATATAAGTTCATCGTTACCCCCTACGCAATTACAGTAAACAACAGGACAACCACATCGATCTGAGGCATCTTGAACAAGGGGCTCTCGTGCTTCGTTCTTGCCCTCGTGCCAGGGACTAGCCGAGAGGTTCAAAAGTAAATCTATTCCTTTTTCGGCTAATATTTTCACAGGGTCGCTGCAGTAATAGCGACTAGTCTTAACTTCTTTTTGAGTCCATATATCTTCACAGATGCTGAGGCCAATGCGTAAGCCTTTCCATTGATGAATAGTAGGCTCTTGAGCTGGCTCGAAGTAGCGCTCTTCGTCAAAAACATCATAATTAGGCAAGAGACACTTACGTGCGCTTATATCCACCTTCCCAGATTCACACCATGCTGCAGAATTGTAGAAAGGTCTACCTATAGTGCTGGTACCTCGACCTTCTACGTAACCAATTATAGCGGGTACAGGACCCACTTCTTTTGCTATAGTCTTTAATGTATATAAAACGTCGGATACGAATTGCTTTTTAAATAGTAAATCTCGCGGAGGGTAGCCACAGACAGCCAACTCGGGGAAGAGTATTAATTCAGCACCACTAGATACGAGTGAGTGATATGCGTTTAAAATACATTTTGAATTACCCTCAAGGTCTCCTACGGTTGTATTTATCTGTGCGATGCCGATTTTCATATAGAAATTTTTAAATGATAGCTCGATCTGTGCCTTGCATAAATAAAGTTTTAAGGAATGATAAAAATTAAGGAGCCAGAACTGAACTTATATTATCTTACAATGTACCAACAAGACAAGACTTTCACTCGTTTTATCGTACTTTTGGCATCGGTTTTCGTCACACTTTTTGTTACGACGTCTTTTGGTTCTTCGCCAATATTGGTATCAAATGCTCACGTCTTATTAAAAGTAGATGACGTAATCAATAGAGTTAAAACACATAATCTAAACCGATTAATCGGCAAGGAGTCTGTGCGTCGTGTATTA
Organism: uncultured Opitutia bacterium; assembly: GCA_913041275.1. Lineage (GTDB taxonomy): Bacteria > Verrucomicrobiota > Verrucomicrobiia > Opitutales > Coraliomargaritaceae > Thalassobacterium. The sequence goes on along the minus strand of CAJWHF010000015.1, from coordinate 18,145 downwards.
GAGCAGACTTACCAACGTCGTGCAGCACTTCTGCCTAGATTTTCACTTAGTGTTGATCAGAGTCGTCAAAAGCTTACACGTGGTTTATTTTCCGATGTAATCAATGTACCACCTTTTAACTCATCGGGCTCGCGCTTAGAAGCATCCTTTTCGTTTATAAATTATCAACTTTATGCAGATTACCGTATTGCTAAATTAGACCATGCTGTCGCTGAGAAAGACTTCTTATCTCTTACGGACGATTATATTGAACAAGCGCTCTTTCTTTATTTCACACATTTACGTGATTTGCGTAGTGCAGAAATTGTTTCTCATAATCTAGAACGTGAGCAATTACTCCTCGAGTTAGCCGCTAAACAATTTTCGGCTGGGGTAGTGGTTAAGATAGACGTAACGCGTGCTGAAGTACGTGTTGCCTCTATACGCAGAGCATTGATGGAAGCTCGTATTACCGCGGAGTCTTCAGCTATAGAACTGAAGTCACTTTTAGACTTCGACCTAGAAAAAGTCGTAAACTTAGATCTTCGAGCTATGGAGGATATGAATCCACCACAGGCAATAAAGCGTCTAGCTAATATAGATCTAGTTCGTAAATCACGCACTGAAATTTCAAGTAAATTATTACTCATCGAACAAGCAAAGTTAGCTAAAAGAGCCTCTAACTGGCAACGTTTACCTACGGTGGATTTTTTCGCAAATTGGGGATATGATACGGATGAAGTGTTTAATGGTGAACATGGAGAAGCGTGGTTTTTTGGCTTACGTGCGACTGTGCCTTTATGGGAAGGTGGCCGTATTGCTGCTGATAAGCGATATGCCAGTGCCACTTTGAGGCAAAATGAATATGAAATGCGCAATCTGCTTAACCAAATTGACCGTGAATACAAAATTTCAATCATGCAGATGGATTCTCGTTATGCGCAGATTGAAATCGCTCAAGATGAGTTACGGCTAGGGCGTCACGAAGTAGAGCTGGCGCTTGAGCGCTACCAAGAGGGGCTTGCCGATAATCGCGAACTTATAGACGCACAAAAACGATTAGCTGAAGCAGAGCGTAGTCACTTAAATGCACATTATATGTATTGCCTTAGTCGTCTAGCATTTGCTAGATCAAGCGGTTTGGTAGAAAAAATACTGGAATAGGCAAATGGCCAAACATCCTAAGCAGTTAATACTTTCATCCGCCTCTCCTAGACGTGCAGAACTTCTAAAGCGTATGGGGCTATGCTTTCTAATACGTCCTACTAACGTATTAGAGGATGATTCCGGGCTTCATGGTCCGATAAAAATGGTTGAGAATAATGCGCGACTGAAAGCGTCCACTTTATCTATGGATGTGCCTGATTCTTTGGTACTTGGATCTGATACTACTGTATCGATAGATAATACTGTACTTAGTAAACCAAAAGATATTATAGAAGCGCACCAGATGCTCATGATGTTATCCGGTCGCGCGCATACAGTTTTTACAGCCGTTGCTCTATATTGGGAGTCGGGTAGCCTTAATCACGTGTTTACCGAAAGAAGTGAAGTGCACTTTAAAACACTAAAAAGAGATACAATTGAGCATTACATTCGACTTGTGAATCCCTTAGACAAGGCTGGTGCCTATGGCATTCAAGAAGGTCGGGAATTGATAATTGATAGGGTAGAGGGATCGACCGAAAATGTTATGGGCTTACCAATACAAAAACTCGAAAATGTTTTGCACAAACTTGAATTTAACTTTCGTAGTTAGTTTATTTTTTTGGTTACTGTGGAAGGATCATACTAAGAGAACGATTCTATGAGCTTATATTCGGAAGTAGACGAATCGTGGCGTGCTATATTGCTAGCATTTACTCTAACATTAATTGTGCACGTAGGTACGCTTCTTATATTACCGGATCAGTTTTTTTATAATTATTTAACTGATAGCACAGAGAGTAAATCCGAACAACTCTATGAGATTAGCTTAGTTGATACGACTGAACGAATCTACGTGGAGGCCAGCCCTGACGCTCCAAAAAATAAGCCAGACCGCAGTAATAATTACTCCTACCGAGAACAACAGTCAGCAGATCAAAACCCGCTAGAAGACGCTATAAATAAGCCTTATGTAGAAGGTGAGGTAGATTCGCAGAAGATATTAAATGGAAAACTTAGGAGCAACGAGCAGATAGAAGTAGGCGTCTACTCAACAGTAGAACAATCTAGTACACGCGATGATTATAATTTAGAAAAAAGAGGACAGACTAGTCAAAAATCCACCCCATTTATTTCTAAACCACTAAATGCAACTGACTTCCTTAATAAGGATAGCATTAAAGAAAATGTGGAAGGCAGCAGAAGCAGTTTAGCACAGATTACTGATAACTCTATAAAGCAAGTTAGTGATAACATGCCAATAGAGGTTTACCGCCCAGTTGAAGCAATTGAAGAAGTTGAAACATTCGCAATGAGCGTAGAAAGCGATCCCATTCCCAGGCCCAAACCACGTATTCGGCCGCGACTAGCTCCAGAATTAACCACTGGACCACTAATGCGCTCCAAAGGTTCTGCTAGTAGACATGGATCCGTAGCAATTGATGCAACATTCAGTGAATTCGGCGAGTATGAGCAACAATTCTACGCAGCTATACAAAGTGGTTGGTATCAAGAAATTGAATATTTTCAGCCAATCGATACTGCAACTCGCGTATTGGTTAGTTTTACTATTCACCAAGACGGTAGTATTTCGGGACTAAATGCCACAAATAGCACAGCTAGCGATATTGGAACTTTCATCTGCGAAGAAGCTATATCTAAAAGAACTCCTTTTAGGGCGTGGACCAAAGATATGATCGAAGTTTTCGGAATAAAAAGAGACCTGAATATAGTTTTCCATTACCGCTAGCTTTATTCATTGAAATTTATACAATAAAAAGCGAAGGCTAGTACAATTTTATGTCTGATCTCCAAAATACACTAATTGAAGAATTACCACTTAATAAAGGTGTTAGTGTACTTGCGTACAACGAGGATGGATTAGTGGCTTTAGATAAACCAACAGGTGCGATGTCTCACCCAAACAACTGCAGAGATAACAAAAAATCTATACTAACTGCTAATTATGACCTAAAGGAAGAGTGCTTCGAGTGGACTAGTGATACAGGAGCGCCAAAACGTGCATGGTTAATAAACCGATTGGATTCTCCTACCTCAGGAGTAATTTTACTAGGACTTAATCCTACAATAAGTGCTTTAATCAAAGCAGAATTTGCCTCCCGAAATGTGAGTAAAGTTTACTACGCTGTGGTCAGACGAAAACCTAGTAAGCCAACGGGCTCTTGGGAGGATCAATTGCTCAAGGACATGCGTAATAGTAAACACGCGATAAAGAAGTCTAAGATGGTGAAAGCAAAAACACGCTTTCAGGTTCTTCAATCACCTATTGGTGGTTTTCCAGTAACTTTAATGAAACTTATGCCACTGACAGGGCGGACACACCAATTGAGAATCCAGTGTCAAAAAAATCGACTACCTATTGTAGGTGATCGTAGTTATGGAAATTTTCCTTTTAATCGTGAGGTTGCTGTGCATACAAAAATTAAGCGCTTACTATTACATTCAGCTGAGACTCACATTCACTACACCCACGAAGGAAAAGTCCGTGATTTTTCAGCCGTTTCAAAATTACCTGAGGATTTTAAAATTGTGCTTAATTACCGCCCTAGTCAAAAAACATTACTTTCAGGAAATGGTCGTAGTGCTTCCTTATCGTCAAGACGGTTTAAAATATAGTTGTTTCAGAAAACAAAATAGCCCCCCCGTTTCCGGAGGGGCTTTTCTTTATTTATATATAATGTTTAAAGTGCAGCTTGTGCAGCAGCTAAACGAGCCACAGGTACGCGAGGTGGCGAGCAACTTACGTAATCTAGACCGACATCATGAAAGAACTTAATCGAGGCAGGATCACCCCCATGTTCACCACAGATTCCGAGTTTAAGACCTTTTTTAGTGCTACGGCCCTTTCGTGCGCCGATTTCAACAAGCTGACCTACACCAGCGGCATCGATGGACGCAAATGGGTTTTGAGGTAGAATATCGAGATCCTTATATTGCCCAAGGAAAGATCCTGCATCATCACGACTCATGCCTAGTCCTGTTTGCGTTAGATCGTTGGTTCCAAAACTAAAGAACTCAGCTGTTTCTGCGACTTCGTCTGCAGTTAATGCACCGCGAGGTACCTCGATCATAGTACCAACAAGATATTTAATTTTAACATTCTTGTTTTCCATGACCTCAGAGGCTACTCGGTGAACTACAGCTACTTGATTTTTAAGTTCGTCTGCAAATCCAACTAAGGGGATCATAACTTCAGGCACTACTTTAATAGGTTTTTTGAGTTTGTAGCAAGCTGCTGCTGCCTCAAAAATTGCTCGTGCCTGCATTTCTGTAATCTCCGGGTAAGATATACCAAGACGACATCCACGGTGCCCTAACATAGGATTAGCTTCATGCAATGCATTTACCCTGCTCGATATAACGTCTACCTTCACACCTAAAGACTTAGCTAGTTGGCGTTTAGAAGACTCGTCGTGGGGAAGGAACTCATGAAGAGGTGGATCTAAAAGACGTACAGTCACTGGACGGCCTCCCATAGCTTTGAATAAGCCAGTGAAATCTTTTCTTTGAAACGGCAGAAGTTTCTTAAGTGCTTTTCGGCGTTCCTTTTCGTTAGAAGCTAGTATCATCTGGCGCATGTAAGTAATACGATCCCCTTCAAAGAACATATGCTCTGTTCTACACAGGCCAATGCCCTGTGCTCCATATGCGATCGCAGAAACCGCTTGCTCAGGAGAATCTGCATTTGTACGGACACCAAGTTTTCGGTGCTTGTCAGCCCACTTCATGACCTGATCGTACATTTTGAAGGTATAGCTATCTTTTGCGTTGAGCTTACCATTGAGGACTTGATCCACCTCCGAAGGAGCAGTAGCCACAGCTCCGGCAAAGATTTCACCGGTCGTACCGTCAATTGAGATATCATCGCCTTTTCTAAAAATCTTTTTACCTATAGTTAGAGTTTCTTTTTTATAATCGATAACTACTTCAGAAGCTCCACACACACAGACTTTGTTCATCTGCCTTGCGACTAAAGCAGCGTGCGAGGAAACGCCTCCCCTGGAAGTAAGGATTCCTTCAGCGGCTATCATGCCACGAAGGTCTTCTGGCGTGGTTTCTACTCGGCATAAAATTGCACGACCACCTTTTGCAGCTACAGCTTCTGCTTCATTTGCTGTGAAACATATTTCTCCTGAAGCAGCACCAGGACCTGCTGGAAGTCCAGTTGTTAAGACTTTGGCATTCTTTACTGCTGTTGAGTCAAAGACTGCAACTAACAGCGATGAAATAGAGTCAGCTGGGATTTTTTTGAGAGCTGTCTTTTGATCAATTAGCTTTTCTTTGACGAGTTCGACGGCGATTCGAACTGCAGCTAAACCAGTGCGTTTACCATTTCTGGTCTGTAGCATATAAAGTTTACCGTCTTCAACTGTGAACTCGAAATCTTGCATGTCCTTAAAGTGTTTCTCGAGTTTCTTTCGCACGGCTTCAAGATCCGCGTGAGCCTTTGGCATTTCCTCTTTAAGTTCAGCAATAGGTTTAGGTGTACGAATACCCGCAACAACATCTTCTCCTTGGGCATTAATTAGATATTCACCATAGAAAACCTTTTCCCCATTTGCAGGATCACGCGTGAATGCTACACCTGTTGCGCATGTATCTCCCATGTTTCCAAATACCATGGCCTGAACGTTAACAGCGGTACCCCATGCAGCAGGAATGCTATATTTCTGCCTGTAGAGAGTAGCGCGTTCATTTTGCCATGAATTAAATACGGCGCTCACAGAGCCCCAGAGTTGCTTATAAGCATCTTGTGGAAAAGCTGTGCCAGTACGCTTCTTAATAATTGCTTTGTAGCGCTTGATCAGCTCTTTGAGATTAGTAGCTGTAAGTTCGTTATCGAGTTCTACGCCAACTTCATTACGAAGTTTTTCTAGGCAAGCTTCAAATGGGCAGTGGTCGTTTTCATTTACAGCCTGAACACCCATAACAACATCACCGTACATTTGGATAAATCTGCGGTAACAATCGTAAGCAAATGCTTGGTTGCCTGACTCTTTTGCTAATGCCTTTACAGTTTTGTCATTGAGGCCTAGATTAAGTATAGTATCCATCATACCAGGCATGGATTCGCGCGCCCCAGAGCGGACAGAAAGAAGAAGTGGGTTCTTTTGAGCACCTAGCTTTTTCCCAAGCTCTTTCTCAATCACAGCGACAGAAGCCTTCACTTCTGCTTCTAGCGTTTTTGGATAATTACGACCATTGTCATAAAAATAAGTGCAGACTTCAGTAGTTATTGTGAAACCCGGAGGAACCGGAAGGCCAATACGAGCCATCTCCGCGAGATTAGCACCCTTACCTCCAAGAAGGTTCCGTAGTTTAACACTACCGTCGGTTTTTTTACCGAAATCGTAGCTATATTTAATCGCCTTAGCACTCTTGCGCTTTACGACTTTATTTGTGGCTTTTTTTACTTTTTTAGCTGGCATATTAAGTCGACCTGTAACTGGTCGGGTTGTTTTTATATTTACCACAGTACAGTGGTGATGACATAGAAAAAAGGTAGCAAAATGATTTCCTACTACCTGTCAATGGATTAGCCTAGGCTAGAGAAGGAAAGAGTTAAATTTATGCATTGCAGTTGCATATTTAATTAAAACACAATTATGCATAATTCATGACAGTTCAAGACGATCAAACAGACCACTTTGAAGATCGAGACCCATACGAAGGTTCTCTATTGGATCCTGAATCTGTTTCACAGGGAATGAGCTTTCTAGAGCACTTAGAGGAGTTTCGGTGGACTGTAGGACGTAGCTTATTAGCATTTGCTATAGGAATTACTCTAGCAGCTTTTTTTATTGGAGAAATTGCAGACTTTTTAAAATTTCCACTTACTTTTGCATATGGCTCTAGTGAATTGGCAAACGACAATTTGATCACTTACCGTCCGATGGGCGTAATTTCTGTTTTCATACAGATAGCTTTTTTATCAGGTTTAACACTTTCCATGCCATTTACCCTCTATTTCTTGGGTGCTTTTGTAGCTCCAGGTTTGAACAAAAAAGAGAGTCGCTTGTTACGACCAGCCTGTTTTACGGCATTTTTATTGTTTATTACCGGTGTATTATTTGCATTTTTCGTTATACTTCCGCTCACGTTATCATTTTCTGTCCGGCTGAACCAATATTTCGGATTCGAATTACTCTGGGCAGCTTCAGAATATTATAGTATGGTCGTTTGGTTTTCCCTAGCGACCGGTTCCTTCTTTCAATTTCCACTTATAATTGTGGTTCTTGTATTTTTGGGAGCCCTTTCAGTAGAAAAACTAAAATCTACACGCCGTATCGTTTTTGTAGGTCTAATGATCTTCTCTGCCTTTTTAACTCCTGGTGGCGACTTCATTTCCCTGCCTATAACAACTGGCTTAATGTATAGCCTTTTTGAACTTTCTATTTGGGTAGGCGCTCGTGTTGAAAAAAAGAGAAGCGATAAGTTAGCAGATTTAATGGAATAGTTCATAGTAGAGTACTACGCTAGAATTAATGCGTACTTCATGCTATGTACTCAGATCGCCTAAGGTGCAACGAACTAAAAGCTCTAAAAAGCTATTTGCTCTCCTTAGTTCGCTTTCTTTGATCTACTAGTACTAGCATAAACATATGGTATGCGAACCAGAATACCGCAGTAATCGGTATTGCTGTGAAGCAAGCTTGTGCTTGAGCAATTAGAGGATCTTGAGAAAAAGTAAATGGGCGCAGCAGATAAGACATCATTATAAATACAAGCAATGATAGAACTACACCTATAAAGATGTGTGTCTTACTTAGTAGTTTTTGGTAGGGAGCGACTTCCATTCAAGTATAAGAGAGGGGATGAGTACTTTGTGTCAAAGTGAAAGTTAAATTTAAGGGATTAAGAATCATCAATTTTTGTGTCCGCTACGCAAAACTATTAAAAACTCTCGGTTACCATCCGTACCTTTAATTGGAGAATCCATAGTTCCGACTAGCTCAGAACCATCTAACTGTGTTTGTGCGTAGCGTTGAATACTTGACAGTATACGATCGTGGATGACTCCATTTCGAATTACACCGCGACCTACATCTACTTCATGTTTTTCAGCCTCAAATTGAGGTTTAATTAACGCAACAAGGTGACCAATAGGACTAATAAAACGCCAAATTGCGGGTAATACCTTAGTAAGTGAAATAAAAGACAGGTCCATCACTATAAAAGGATAATTAGAATGTGGAAGATCCCCAACCTTTAAATAGCGAGCATTTGTTTTTTCAATATTTGTAACTCTTCCATCTTGAATGAGCTTATTGTGCAATTGAGCTCTACCAACGTCGACACAGGTTACTTCGCTAGCACCACGCTGTAAGCAACAGTCTGTGAAGCCTCCAGTGGAAGCTCCTACATCAAGGACTCTCAGTCCCTCAACAGGAATTTTAAAAAGTTCAAACATACCTTCGAGTTTTTCACCACCCCTACTGACAAATCGAGGGGGTGCTTCTACCAGTATTGCACTATCTTCGAGTAAGCTTCGACCTGGCTTCTCTAAACGCTCGGTACCTAACTTTACCTTACCTGACAATATCAGTGATTTGGCTTGAGTACGTGAGTCTGCTAAGCCTTTAGAAACAATAAGGTCATCAAGACGTACTTTTTTCACTTTTTTCATACTAAAAACAATAGGTAGATAATTATAAAAAACTCACTTAATAGTAAGACAATGGTACACTAATAATTAAATTAGGATCATGAAAAACTAATAAGGGTAAAGACTATATCTATGAATTAGCTACACAGATTCCATCTATCCAATTATTACAGACTAGGGTATCAATCTTTTTGCAATGTATGAATAATTAAGTATATCCATTAGCATGCGTATTATAATTATCTACGTATTATCCTGTCTTATTTCAATCCATGCACAGAATCGGATCGGCACTGGCGCGGTGAAAAAGCTTTATCAAGAACATTGTATGAATTGCCATGGCGAAAACTTAGAAGGTGGCTTAGGTGGCTCCTTGACGGGCTACGCCGAAACCAGCGAAAATTTTATTCGATACGTTAAGCAAGGTAATATTGATATGGGCATGCCTGCTTTCGGCGAAGCCTTGAGTGATCCAGAAATACGTACTCTTCAAATTTATATCGAAGAGATGAAGCATGAAAAGATACGCGAAAATACTAAGCTTTTACTCACAGATAAAAAGAATACATTCAATGCTGGTGGTTACAATTTTCGTATGGAAACTGTAATTTCTAATCTAAGCAACCCGTGGTCGATTGCTTTCATAGGGCATGAAAGAGCAATCTTAACAGAACGAAGTGGAATTATGCGGGTATGGGAGAACGGAGTTCTAAGCGAGGCAATTTCTGGCATCCCTGAAGTAATAGCGCGCGGGCAGGGTGGATTGCTCGAAGTGGCTATACATCCTGAATATGCCAAGAATAAATGGGTCTATATAGCATATTCCGCGGGTTCTAATATGGACGAAGAAAAGTCTGCTTCGATGACTAAAGTGGTACGTGGGCGAATAGTTAATAATCATTGGCTCGATGAGGAGGTTATTTTCGAAACAAGTGATGAGTTTCACCATAAATCTGGCGTTCATTTTGGTACTCGTTTCGTTTTTAAAAATGGCTTTCTATACTTTGGTATTGGAGATCGAGGTGCAAAAGAAGAGGCTCAAGATCTGACACGCCCGAACGGAAAGATTCACCGCATTCACGATGATGGTCGCATTCCAATAGATAATCCATTTTTGGATATACCTAACGCTTTTCCTAGTATTTGGACATACGGCAATCGCAATCCACAAGGTTTAGATTTACATCCATTAACTGGCGTTATTTACGAGTCCGAACATGGGCCTCGTGGCGGTGATGAAATCAACTCAATAGAGTGCGGTTTAAATTATGGATGGCCGCTTATAACATACGGTATGAATTATAATGGTAGCCCTATCACTGAAAAAACAGTAGGGGATAATATGGTACAACCTTTGCATTATTGGACACCATCAATAGCTGTATGTGGAATAGACTTTTATGAGGGTGACGCATTCCCTGCATGGAAATACGACCTTTTTGCAGGAGGCTTAGCTTCCCAAGAACTACACCGCTTGATTATAAAAAATAATAAAGTCGTTCATACTGAAATTATATTAAAAAACGAAGGTCGTGTTCGTGACGTGGCTACCGGCCCAGACGGTATGATTTACTTAGTATTAAATGATCCAGATGCAATCGTTCGCCTTGTCCCATATGAATGATGAACGCATCCGCAGTAATCACATTTGATAGTAAATATACTTCGGCAGGAGTATCGCTTGCTGAGTATTTAGCTGTGCCACACATAGATGCTAGTAAGCAACGACTTTTAAGAGATAATGATATTATATCATACTTACATGCTGAGTTCCCACAGGATGATTTCGGTCTTAAAATCTTCTTAATTTATCAAAAAAACGGATTATCCTTAGCTCAAATTTCAATCGATAATTCTTTCTTAATCTGCGCTAATTTTCATGGAGATACTATCAAATATAGGCGACAAAAAGGTGGTGGAAAAAAAGAGATGATTGCAAAAGCAGTCGGCCTTAGTGGCGAGTCTAGTCTTAATATTCTAGATGCAACTTGTGGACTGGGAGGCGATGCTTTTATTATGGCAAGCCTTGGTGGAAATATTACTATGACTGAGCGAGTCGCTGAGGTTTATGCATTGGTTAATGATGCATTAGAGCAAGCTAAAGAGTGGGGGAGGGATACTGACCCTGAACTTATCGCGATTATAAATCGTATGAATTTAATCAATGCCGATGCTAAAGAGTATATGCTTACTATCAACCCAACATGTAGGCCGGACGTAATCTACTTAGACCCTATGTTCCCTCCACGTAAGAAAAGCGCAAAAGTTAAAAAAGATATGAGCGTATTCCATAACTTAGTAGGAACAGATAACGATTCGCATGAGATTTTGCCCATTGCACTTAGTTGTGCTCTTAAACGTGTAGTAGTCAAACGACCAAGAATAGCGCCCACACTAAGTAGTAAAAAGGCAAACTACTCAATTAAGGGTAAAAGTAATCGCTATGATGTTTATATATGTAGTTAGTACGAAGAATTTTAGATGTAACCTTCATAATTAGTTAAAAGAATAATTTACTTTAAATTTAGAGCATCGTGGAAAATTAACCGCATTTAATAAGGCTTTAATCATAAAATATCTAAAGGGAATATAATCATCGTTGTCTCTGAATAACTACAGATACCTAATTTTTAACATAGCCATTAATACTAACTATTCTATGAGTCTACCGGTAAAATCTCCAATTTCAGTAGTACTAGTAACAATATTTTGTAAATCACTGTTTAGTGCCTTAATTTTGTTTTTCTTCAAACTAAGCTTTTCATCCGTATCTAGACTTACACGGTAGTTTAACAAATCAGATTTAGATAATTCTGGGAAGTCGCTTCTTTGATGCGCTCCACGACTTTCCTCCCTTTTATTAGCCGATATAAGAGTTGCTTCAGCTGAAATGATAGAGGCATCAAGGTCAAATGCTAGCATAAGATCTTCGTACCCTTCTGAATCTGGACGCACATCAAGTTCTAGAGAACGTTCTTTTAATTCTTTAATCTGATGCAGACCATCTATCATTTTTTTCTCCGTCCTTACCACACCACATGTTGTCCACATTAAATCTCTAAGTGAACGCTGCAACGGTCTGGCCACCTCGCTACCTTGTTTTATATAGCTATTAATTTTTTCATGTGCTAACCGAATTTGATTCTTATCTCTTAGTTGAGCCTTTATTTTATCAGAATGATCAGCCGCAGCAGCACCTGATCTCTTTCCAAAAATGAGAATTTCAGCCAAAGAGTTTCCTCCTAATCTGTTTGCTCCGTGCAGGCCACCTGCAACTTCTCCTGCTGCATAAAGACCATCAATTCCCGTCCAATGATCTTCAGGTCTTACAACCACACCACCCATAGAATAGTGAGCTGTAGGTGCGACTTCCATCGGCGACTCCGAAATATCTAACATTAGCGTATCTAAGAACTGGCGATACATTCTAGGTAGCTTCTCAATAATAAATTCTTTATTATTGTGACTTATATCTAAATAGACTCCACCGTTTGATGTACCACGACCTTCAGCAATTTCGGTATAATTAGCCATCGCAACACGGTCCCTAGTAGAAAGTTCAAGGCGTACAGGATCATACCTTTTCATAAAACGTTCTCCCTTACCATTAAACAATAATCCACCTTCTCCACGTACAGCTTCCGTAACTAGAGTACCCGCGATTTCTTCTGGTATGACCATACCAGTTGGGTGAAATTGTACCATTTCCATATCTGATAACTCGCAACCCGCTTTTAAAGCTAAGTAAAATCCATCACCAGTATTCTCGTTACGACGAGAGGAGCTTTTTCGCCATAGCCGAGTGTGTCCGCCTGCGGCTAACACTACAGCATCTGCTAAAAAGACAGTTTTCTCACCAGTGCGCAAATTAAAGGACATTGCACCGAAACAATTTAAGTCACTGACAAGTAATTGCGTCACATATTGTGAGTCATGTATAGGAATATTTAGTTCATTAGCTTTTTTGATTAAAGCCATTAATATTGAGCGTCCCGTATAATCTCCACTATAACAGGTACGGCGATAAGTATGAGCTCCAAAAAATCGCTGATCGATTTTACCGTCTTTTGTACGTGCGAATTTCGCGCCCCAATTATCGATTTCAGTCACCAAATCTGGTGAATCCTTTGCCATTATTTCGATGGTGCGCGATTCGCCTATTTGATAACCTTCAAGATAAGTATCTGCAAAGTGTTGTCGCCAAGAATCATCAGAATCAACATTACCAAATGCTGCGTTTATTCCACCAGCTGCAAGTACTGTGTGCACGTCACCTTTATTTCTTTTACCAATAATAGTAACTTCTTTGCCAGCCAGTTTGGCTTCGATAGCTGCCCTCAGTCCTGCTCCGCCGCTTCCGATAACAAGCACATTGGATATTTGGGTAGTGTGTTGTAATTTAAAAGCCATAAATAATGTAAGTAAAAACGGTAGGGAATAATTTGTTAATATTGCATTTATTTTCTTACTTTCAAAATAATATTATTGGTTGATCTACTATAAAGTGTGTTAGTAGTAACGCTTTCACATTCTGTACTTTTACTAATAATGTTGAATTGCTTATAAATAGCATTTTTTATCTAAAAAACATTAATTTATTGTATGAGATATATTATTACAGAGTTCATTGGAACTTTCGCTTTGATTTTTTTCGGCTGCGGTACTATTATTTTTATGGGGGAGCAACTAGGTTTATTAGGTATTAGTTTGGCGTTTGGACTAACCGTACTCTGTATTGCTTATGCTTTTGGACCTATTTCTGGAGCACACCTAAATCCCGCAGTTAGTATTGGAGCGTTAATATCGGGTCGTATACTGCTACGTGAATTCTTTCAATACGTTATTGCTCAAATTTCTGGAGCCCTGTTCGCTGTGTTTATTCTCTACTTGATAGGTGGAGATGTTGCCATGGCTGTTACAGTACCTGGTACTTTTGGCATAGGCTCGGCTCTTACTTATGAAATTATTGCGACATTTTTATTCGTCACTATCATTTTAAGTGTAACTCAAGATAAAAATAATTTACTAGCTGGCGTTGCAATTGGCATAGCACTTGTTGTAGTACACTTAACAGGTATTAATGTTTCGGGTGCGTCAGTGAACCCAGTGCGCACACTGGCAACCAACATATTTAATCCAGATGCTTTAGGGATTATTTGGTTGTATTTCTTAGGGCCTTTATTAGGGGGGGTAATTGCTGGATTAGCGCACAGAATGGGGCTTGGGGTTCAGAGTTAGGTAATCTTAAGTAGATTAAATATCCCCCAATAAGGTGTTTAAGTGCATATTTAATTCATGTAGTTTATAACTTTTCAAACAGTTTAATGATGAAAGTGCCTATATTAATTAAATAAAATTTACCCGCACAAAATGAGTGACCATTTAAAATTAGATAACTATGAGAGGCCTAAACTTTTTATGCCGAATGAAAACTCTAGTCTTCTTCTGCACAGCTGTTGTGCACCCTGCGCAGGTGAGATCATGGAGGCCTTGGCGGCCTCAAATATCAAGACTACTGTATTTTTCTATAATCCCAACATTCACCCAAAAGAAGAGTATGAAATTCGAAAAAATGAAAATAGAAGATTTTGTGACAAATTAGGCTTTGAGTGCATTGATGCTGATTACGATAAAGATAATTGGTTCGAAAGAGTAAAGGGCTTGGAGAATGAACCAGAGAGGGGAAAGAGATGCACGCAATGCTTCGACATGAGATTTGAAAGATCAGCTCTATATGCCGAAGAAAACGGTTTTGGTGTTTATGCTACCACATTGGGTATATCTAGGTGGAAGGACATGGATCAGATTAATTCCTCGGGGTTAAGAGCAGCGCAAAGATACGAAGACGTTTCTTATTGGGATTTTAACTGGAGAAAACAAGGAGGCGCTTCCCGTATGATTGAAATCTCAAAAAGAGAGGAATTCTACCAACAAGAGTATTGCGGTTGCATCTACAGTCTTAGAGATACCAATCAATGGAGAAAGAAAAACAATAAAGATAATATCGTGCGAGGAGTTAAATTCTACGGTAAAAATTAAACTAATCTTTACTCATATTTACATTAAAACACCAAATAATTTTATCGTAAAGCTGTGTTTACTATTTATCTACGATCAACGCTTTTACGGAAGTAATATAAGTCCATTTTTTGATCTATTAAATCCATTTATTGTTACGCATTTTACTGCTACCATATAATTATGTCTAAGTCTTATCTAAGTACTCTGTTCGGCCTAGAAAATAAGGTAGCCGTAGTGATAGGTGGAACTGGTGAGCTTTGCGGATCAATGGCGGAAGGATTAGCAAATGCAGGAGCAGAGACAGTACTTGTAGGTAGGAATGAAGAGAAGGCCACTGCACGATTAGACAAAATTGATACTGCGGGTGGTCGTGCTTATTTTGAAAAAGTTGATGTTACCTCTAAAACCTCAATTGATGATTTACTTTCTGCTGTTCTTAAGAAATCAGGACGTGTTGATATTCTAATAAACGGTGCTGGCATTAATTCTCCTACGCCAATACTCGAGGTACAGGAGGATGAATTTGACGATATACTAAACACCAATTTAAAAGCGGTTCTATTTGCTTCACAAGTTTTTGGTAAATATATGATAGATCGAGGGCAGGGGGGTAGCATGATCAATATAGGATCCATGAGCGGCTTAATTCCTCTATCGCGAGTTTTTACTTACTCTGCTAGCAAAGCTGCGGTACACAATCTGTCCAAGAACATGGCTCGTGAATGGGCAGACCAAAACATTCGCGTAAATACAATTGTGCCAGGGTTTTTTCCTGCTGAGCAAAATAAGAAGGTACTCACGGAGGAACGCGTAGCTTCAATAATGCGTCACACTCCTGCTAAACGCTTTGGTGAAGCCTCGGAATTAATCGGCGCTACACTGCTACTAGCTAGTGAAGCGGGGAGTTTTATAAATGGCGCAGAAATAGTGGTGGATGGTGGTTACGCGTCCATGACGATTTAGCATTCCAGCCATACAATCATCCGCTTAAATGTTAATTAGAGGCGACTGATAACCCTTTTTCTAATTACTATGTTACGAATACTATTAACTACCACATCATACCAAGACTGTCCTGGGGACCATCATGCATTGCTTCATAATACTGGCGCAGAAGTTGTACGCGAGCGTGGGCCACTCTCAGAAGCACAGATGCTTAAAATAGCTGGTGACTTCGATGCCTTTCTTTGTGGAGACGATGAAATTACCCAGAAAGTTATAGATAAGTCACTACCTAGATTAAAAATAATTTCTAAATATGGCATAGGTGTCGACAAAATCGACGTTAGCTATGCCTCAAATAAAGGCATACCTGTTAGTTTCTGCCCAGGCGTCAATCACACTACTGTAGCGGAGCATGTGTTTATGCTACTACTTGCCTTAAGTAAGAATCTAATAGAACAGGCTAACGCTACTTGTAAAGGTAAGTGGGAGCGTATGACAGGTTTTGAAATCATGGGTAAAACAATCGGGATCATAGGATTAGGTCGTATAGGACGTGAAGTGTCCACACGAGCCAATGCTTTTGGCATGAACTGCATCGGTTACGATCTCTATTGGCCGGAAGAATTTGCCAACCAGAACAACATTAAACGAGCGAATGGTGTATCTGAGTTACTGCAGAAAAGTGACATTGTTTCACTACATACTAATTTGACCGAGGAAACTCGCTACATGATAAATGAATCTAGCATTAATGAAATGAAGGACGGCGCAATTTTGATTAATTGTGGACGCGGTGAACTCACTCATGCAGATGATATAGCGGTAGCTCTTAATAATGGTAAACTTGGTGGATACGCAACTGATGTCCTAGAGCAAGAGCCACCCGCTAGCAATCACCCACTCTTAGGTGCAAAGAATTGTATTGTCACTCCACACGTTGCTTCTCGGACATACGAATCCGTAGAACGCCAAGCCAAGATGGCTACTCAAAATTTACTTAATCTTCTAAAAGGAGAAGCTGCTATTGCTCAGGTCAATGAAGTACCAGCACCTGAAGCATTAATATAAAATTATGCCCAACTGTATACTAAGTGACCTATAACCAAATGCCTGAAACATTCTATATAGTTCCTGCCGAAAAACATTCTGAACTCGTCAGCCTTGCATATCAGCTACGTGGATACACAAAAATTGAAGCCGCAAAAGCCGCCCGTTTTTCTAATTTAGCTTCTGAGCACGGAATTCGCACGCACAATGCGATCAAAGCGTTACATTTAGATGAACTTTTTGGTAGTGGTGGTGGTGGCTGTGTACCTAAGGCGGAAATTGAAGTGTTAAAGTCTGAATTCGCTGCTAGCCAAGTTTGGGATGCGAATAAGAAACTTGGCCAAGCTACTGCCTATGACGCAATGGACGCTGCTATTCTAATGGCTGAAAAGTATGGCATAGGCCAAGTTTCCGTAGATAATGCATTCCACTACCTCTGGGGAGGCGGATACGTAATGGAAGCAGCTAAGCGTGGCTATATCGCGTATACTAATTGTACAGCAGCATTAGCAGAGGTCGTTCCTTTTATGGGCAAATACCCTACACTAGGAACCAATCCGCACAGTTGGGGATTTCCTACTACTGATGCAGTTGGTTTTCCAATTGTAATCGATTGGGCGACATCCGTGATTGCTATGGGAAGAGTGCAACAATTTCTGCGAGAAGGAAATAAACTGCCAGCTAATGCTGCAGTAGATATAAATGGTGTACCTACTACAGACCCCAACATGGTCAGTGCGCTCATGCCATTTGGCGCTCATAAAGGTTATGGATTGAGCTTAATAAACGAGCTATTCGGTGCTTTTATAGGAGGTAGCTTACCGACACTCAGAAGTCGTGATGTATCCGAAGGGGAGAAGCGCACCCCTACATTCTATTTTCAAGTAATTCATCCTGATTCTATAAATTGCGGTGCTTTTGCGAAAGGACGAACACAGAGCGAAAACATTAAATTAGTGATCGAAGACATATTAGGCCATGGCAACGAGAATTGCCTCCTTCCGGGGCAGCTTGAAGCCGAATGGGCTAAGCGCGTAAAAGCTGCCGGCGGTTTGTTGTTTTCGGAGGCGGAAATAATTGCACTAAGTAAAATATCGAAAGAGTGCGGCGGTACTGGTTGGCAATTAAATCAGTTTAATAAAGAGTCTGTTTAAGTATATAGGTAATAGATACATTTTTCAGTATTTCCTATACTGTACTGTTAGAATTTCTCTATTTTTTATTATTACTAGTAGTATCTTTTTTAGATTTATAGGTGTTTACACTTTACACCACCTATCCTCTTACATTTATTGCCGATTCTTAAGTTTTATTTTTTACATACCATTTATTGCAGGGTGGAGCAGCCCGGTAGCTCGTCAGGCTCATAACCTGAAGGTC